>NZ_JBXAFX010000001.1:184014-265960 GCF_058793515.1 Novosphingobium sp. GW835-FHT14H07 | reverse complement strand
CCATCACCGTCTCTCGAAAGAGCCCGCCTTTGCGCGGGCTCTTTTCGTTTCTGGCAGCCCATGCATTTGTGCGACCGCGAACTTCGAGCCAGAACGGTTCGCGGAATTTGCATAGGTATCCATAATAGCTTCGTATTGACCGAACAGCGTTGCGAACGGGCTGTGCTAAGGTATAGGCTCGCCTGTGCGTTCCTGACCCTACGGAACCCGAGGCTGCCAGAAAAGGAAACCCAGACTTGGCGAAGTCCCCGAGGCCCAGAGCCAATACATCTGCCACGAAACCAGCCGCTAAGCGTGCGACCACTTCCGTGGTCGGGACCGAGCCGGTGATTGCGTCCGACGTAGCCGAAGAAGCGGCCTTCGCCTTGCGGAGTCTCCAGCAGGCGCATGCGAACAACAAGCGCTACGATGCCAGTGATGAGGAACTGCTGAAGTTCTACGAACAGATGGTTCTGATTCGCCGCTTTGAGGAAAAGGCGGGTCAGCTTTACGGTCTCGGCCTGATCGGCGGGTTCTGCCATCTCTACATTGGCCAGGAAGCTGTCGCCGTTGGCCTTCAGTCCGCCCTCAAGGAAGGGCACGACAGTGTGATCACCGGGTATCGCGACCATGGCCACATGCTCGCTTACGGCATCGATCCCAAGGTCATCATGGCAGAGCTTACCGGACGCGGCGCAGGCATTTCGCGCGGCAAGGGCGGCTCGATGCATATGTTCAGCACCGAGCACAAGTTTTACGGCGGTCACGGCATCGTCGGGGCACAGGTTCCGCTTGGCGCAGGTCTCGCCTTTGCGCACAAGTACCGCAATGACGGCGGCGTCTGCATGGCGTACTTCGGCGACGGTGCGTCGAACCAGGGCCAGGTTTACGAGACTTTCAACATGGCGGCGCTGTGGAAGCTGCCGATCATTTTCGTGGTCGAGAACAACGGTTACGCGATGGGGACGGCGGTAAAGCGCGGTTCGGCGGAAACGCACTTCTATCGCCGTGGCACGGCGTTCCGGATTCCGGGCATGGACGTGAACGGCATGGACGTTCTCGAAGTCCGTCAGGCAGCGGAAGTTGCGCTTGAGTACGTCCGCGCCGGCAATGGCCCGGTCCTGATGGAACTCAAGACCTATCGCTACCGTGGCCACTCGATGTCTGACCCTGCAAAGTATCGCAGCCGTGAGGAAGTGCAGGAAATGCGCGACAATCACGATCCGATCGAGGGCGCCAAGGCCGAACTTCTCAAGCGCGGTGTGACCGAGGAGAAGATCAAGGAAATCGACAAGCGCATTCGCCAGGTTGTCGCCGAGTCGGCGGACTTCGCCGAAACATCGCCCGAGCCCGATGTGGCCGAGCTTTATACCGACGTGCTGGTGGAGAACTATTGAGATGGCCATCGAACTGAAGATGCCTGCGCTCTCCCCGACGATGGAGGAGGGCACGCTTGCCAAGTGGCTGGTCAAGGCCGGAGACGAAGTGAAATCGGGTGACATCCTCGCCGAGATCGAGACCGACAAGGCAACGATGGAATTCGAAGCTGTCGACGAGGGTACGATCGGTGAAATCCTCGTGGCAGAGGGCACCGAGGGCGTGAAGGTCGGCACTGTCATTGCGACCATCAAGGGCGAAGATGATTCGGCTGACGCGGCACCTGCAGCTGCAGCCGCACCCGCAGTCGAACAGAAGGCAGCCGAAAGCGAAGCGCCTGCCGGACAGGACGCCAAGGCCAAGGCAGCGGCCGCGATCGCGCCCAAGAGCGATGCCAAGCCGGCCGCCGATCCCGAGCTTCCCGCTGGCACGGCGATGGTTCCGACCACGGTTCGCGAAGCGCTTCGAGATGCCATGGCCGAGGAAATGCGTGCCGACGATCGCGTTTTCGTGATGGGCGAGGAAGTGGCCGAGTACCAGGGCGCGTACAAGGTAACGCAGGGTCTGCTCGAGGAGTTCGGCCCACAGCGCGTCATCGATACCCCCATCACCGAGTATGGCTTTGCCGGTATCGGCGCAGGCGCTGCCATGGGCGGCCTTCGCCCGGTCATCGAGTTCATGACGTTCAACTTCGCCATGCAGGCGATCGATCACATCATCAACTCGGCCGCGAAGACCAACTACATGTCCGGTGGCCAGATGCGCTGCCCGATCGTGTTCCGCGGCCCCAACGGTGCTGCCAGCCGCGTCGGTGCGCAACACTCGCAGAACTACGGTCCGTGGTATGCCAACGTCCCCGGCCTCGTCGTCATCGCGCCCTATGACAGCGCCGATGCAAAGGGCCTGCTGCGCGCGGCCATTCGCAGCGAGGATCCGGTAGTCTTCCTCGAGAACGAACTGGTCTATGGCCGCACTTTCGACGTGCCGCAGATCGACGATTTCGTCCTGCCGATCGGCAAGGCGCGCATCGTGCGTCCGGGCAAGGATGTCACGATCGTTTCG
The DNA here is from genome assembly GCF_058793515.1 of Novosphingobium sp. GW835-FHT14H07. NCBI lineage: Bacteria > Pseudomonadati > Pseudomonadota > Alphaproteobacteria > Sphingomonadales > Sphingomonadaceae > Novosphingobium > Novosphingobium sp. GW835-FHT14H07. The sequence continues at coordinate 263,542 of NZ_JBXAFX010000001.1, read as the reverse complement.
TACTCGATCGGCGTCGGCTTCGCGCTCGAAGCAGCCGAAGCGCTTGCCGCCGAGGGCATCGATGCAGAAGTGATCGATCTTCGCACGCTTCGCCCTCTCGACAAGGAAACGGTTCTCGCCTCGCTGGCGAAGACCAACCGCATGGTCGTGGCCGAGGAAGGCTTCCCGGTCTGCTCCATCGCTTCCGAGATCATCGCGATCTGCATGGAAGAGGGCTTCGATCACCTTGACGCCCCCGTCCTGCGCGTATGCGACGAGGACGTACCGCTGCCTTACGCGGCAAATCTTGAAAAGCTGGCCCTGATCGACGCCAGCAAGATTGCGGCTGCCGTGCGGAAGGTCTGCTACCGCTGAAGTGGTTGATCCGCTGAAAGTTCAGGGGCGCCGGAGCGATCCGGCGCCCTTTTGCATTCAGTCGTATCCGTCATAGACGTTGCATCGTGCGATGGGGTTAGGCGCGGCGGCGTTGCGTTGGTAGATCTGGGTCAGGTCCCGATCCGCACGGACGTTGAAAGTTGCGGTGGTCCGTATCACGGCATCGGGTACGAAGCGTTGGCTGACGAGCGGCTGGTAAGCGTACTCGATCTCGACGAAAATGACCGCATCGCCTTCGGTCGCGGTCACTTCCTCCCCTGCTGGCCCCATTCCTGACAGCGAGCCATCGGTTCCCGTTCCTTCACCACCGTACGACGATTGAAAGTTCCGCTTACCCTTGCAGCGCTGCCAGTGGATGTATTGGGTATCTTCAGTGCCCGGCACCACCTCGAGGCTGCTGATGACCACGCGGCCATGCTCGAAAAGATCGAGCTTGCCCGCCTGGATGTTGGCGCCAACCAGCAGGTCGTTGATGTCGCTTTCGTAGATCTTCAGGTTTTCGAGCATCGACTCGTCGCCAATGCGTGACCCGTTATCGGCCAGTTGCATGGCAAGCTGGCTGACACGCATATGAGTGATGGCAAGATTGCCCAGTTCCGCTCCCCACAGCCCCAGAGTAAGCACAAATGGCGCCCCAAGAGCGAGCTCCACCGCCGCGACGCCGGACCTGTTGCGGACCAGGCCCGCCAGGCGTTCGACAATCCGCTTCATGTACAGTTCCCGAGTTTCGCCCGGCTTTTCTGGGCATCGTAGGGCTGGTTCCGGAGTACCGTGCTGGCGCTGTTGGTCACTGTTTCGCTCAGGCCAATCAACGACGCCATCGGGAATTTGCGACTGTAGGTCATGGTCGCCGTATAGACGACAGCGTCGCGCGCTCCTCCCAGACCATTGGCGCCTCTGTCGCGATCCCATGTGCCGCTGCCGTTGGCGTCCTCGTAAGGCTCTCCGTCATCGCAGACGCCGTTTTCGTTGGCGTCGGTATAGTCTTCTTCCAGCCCGATATCCGTGAAGTTTGCATAAGCCTTGCGCGAAAACGCGATGGAAGCGTCGGGGACTACGCGGTGGACCTCTGCCTTCACCGCATCATCCAGCGTGGTCAGCGTGCTTGCTGCCCCTTCGACAGTGGAATCGCGCGCGGCGCGCTGCAGCGCCCCTTGCAGCATGGTGTTTGCATATACCGAGTACCCCATGTCGAAGAGCCCCATCAGCAAGAGCACCAGAACAGGAGATGCCAGCGCGAATTCCACCACCGTTGCGCCATCCGCATCCGTGCCGAGGCTGTGCAGTTGGCGCCTGATCATTGGGCCAGTCTCAGGTCACCGATCGAACGGGCGATCTTCCGGAAGGCGTTCTGCAGCTCTTCGGCATTCTTCGCGCTGAAATAGTGGCCGCTGCCCGCACAGTCGGTCATGATTGGGTTGAGATCGGTGCCGAATGCGACGAACCAGACCGTGACGTTGCGCTTCTTTACTTCCTCGCAGACGAAGGAAAACCGCTTTTCGATCGTCTGCGTGAGCGTGAGGGGCGAACTGGGATGCCAGCGCCGCTGCGCGATCGGTTCCACGCCATAGGAACTGTAACTGATGTCCAGCGAGGAGGTCTGCCCGTCAGTCAGGAAGATCAGGTGGCGACTGGTCCTCTGACGGGTGGAGACATCGGCGTTCTCGGCCGCGAAGATTCCGCTCGGAGACAACAGTCGCGCCGCCCAGATCATGCCGATGTCGTGGTAAGTGCTGCCTGCGGCAACCAGTCCGTCGATGTAGCCGTGGAAGGCGCTCTGGTCCCAGACCTGCAGTTTGCGCGCTGACGTGGGGCAGGCAGCGAATCCGGCAATGCCGGGAGCAAGGAACTCGCTGTTGGTGGTGACTTCGCTGGTGGTGAAGCTGCCCGAGCCATCCCAGAGCCTGGCGCGCTCATAAATCATGGCAGGATACATCGGCCGCCACTGCGTGTCAGGCGCGCCGGCGGTCGGCACGGTGTCGATATCGAGATCGAGAGCGCGATCGAGATCGACATTGTCGTAGTCGTCGATCTCGTAGGTGGATCGCTCTTCAATGCAACCGTTAGACGCTGTGCGCCAGTCGCTCGTGTCCTTCAGCACATCCTTGTAGAGCCAGGAACTGCCTGAAGCGAGACTGGGCTCGGTGATATACTTGAAGGTGTCGACGTAGCTTGCGTAGGTCGTGGTGGAAAGCGTGCAGGTACTGCCTGAACGAGAGACGGAGTAGGTGTTGCCGTTCCTCGTACGATTATAGGTGTAGGTTGTCCTTGTGCCGGACGGATTGCTCACTTGGGCGGTCGTCGTGGACAAGAGTTGCGTCGACGTTGTCAGCGTGTTCGCCGGTGCGGAACAGGTATATCCGCCACCGGCCTCCGTCGCGGCAAACGTCGAGGTGGTGGTGTAATAGGTTCCGGAGACTGGAGAGACCGCACTGTAATAGCCATAAAGCCCGCCGCTTCCACTGGTGCCAACCAGGGTCCGCGATGGATAGCGCCACTGCGGGACCACCCACTCGTCCTTGAGCAAGCCGCCGACGTTCACGTTCGTTGAATAGGGAACGAAGCCATAGCGAATCCGGCTTTGTGGCTGGCGATTCGCTTCCATGGTGGCGTAGAAGCCCTTCACCACCGATTTCAGAACGGCGATCTTGGGCGAGGTGTCGTCGGGGTTGCTCTCGGCCATCGAGCCGGTGACATCGAGAGCCATCATGATGTCGGTGTTGGGCACGCTCAGTTCGGCGCGGCAATTTACGGAAATGGCAATTTCGTCCTTGCCGAAGAACTGCATGATGTCGGTGGGAAGGATGACGGACGCAATGCCGCCGACGGATTGATCGTCCTCCAGCGTCATCACGAAGTCTCGGTCGACGGAGTTGTAGATGCCGTCGGCAAAGTTCGCGTTGAAGAAGCGCGTGCCCTTGCTGATGACCGCTGCTCCGTCGATGTCCGGGTCGAAGTCCACGATCGCGCCCAGTTCCTTGCGTGCACCCAGGACGCCGGCATCACAGGCCTGTTGAAGTCGGGATTCGACGAGATAGGCGCGCCCCATGTCTATGCTTGAGCCAACCAGGGCAAGCAGCGGAACGACCGACATCGCAAGCATGATCAGGGCATTGCCTGACTCATCCCGGCAGAGACTGCGCAGGCATCTGACCGTCGAACGATAATGCGTTCGAAGCCACGAATGACGGCAGGAAAGATAAGCGTCTGACGACATGATTAGACGACTACGCAGAAACCCCTAATATTAAGGATAAATTTCATCGTAAAATATTTCCTAAAGTGTCCGGAGCGCACAGAGGAAATCGTATAAGGCGTGCTTAACCCAAAGCCGTGTACGCGATTTGGTGACGCCCCAACGGATATTCAGCTTTCCATCAAAAAAAGGGGCTGAGTATATGTGATGGGAAATGCATCAACCCCAATAAACGACAGCACTGTCGGTATGCTGTAAGTCATGGTTACGGTTTTCTCGACAGTCCCATCTATACGCGGATCGATTACATTCGTTACGCTGATCGCCAGACGCGCGCTTTCCAGCTTGTAAGGGCTCTTTATCGCGATGGAGCGCAGGTAAAACCGGATCTGATCGTTGGTAAGCTCATTTCCGGTCTGATAGTTCACCACAGCATAACGCATCACGTCTGACGCAACCGAACGCATCGCGTTGTAGTTCTGCATGCCAATGCCGATCTGCAAAACCCCGAGCATCAATGCGAGGATCGTGGGTGCGAGAAGAGCAAACTCCGTTACCACGGAACCCTGCTTCTGGCGCAGCAATGCACGGAGCGTTCTGGCCAAGCGTCCGGTAGTCATGCCTTTGTCCTCTGACCGTAGAGAACATAACGATTGACCTGGAGCGAAATGGTCGAGCCCAAGCCGAACTCCGTCCAGATCGGCACGTAATCGTAAGACAACGTGACCTGCACATAGCGCGAAACATTGTCGCCTGTCGCGCAGGTGCTTTCCAAGGCGACATAGGCGTTCGAGGAATTGCAACGATAAGCCGCCGCCACCATCACCTGTTCGGGTTCAAGTCCGGCTGTGGCAACAACCACGTTCTTGAGTGCGTTCAGTTCGTCCGACGTGTCAGGGTCGGTGGCAAGTGCGACGGATTCGGCCAGCGTCATGGCGCTCTGCAACTCGCTTTGCCGCGCAACCAGGCTGCTTACCTGGTAGGCGCCAAGGCTGAACAGCACCATGAGCGGGGCGATGATGGCGGTTTCCACGGCCATCGCCCCGCTTGGATCGCGGATCAGGCGTTGCAGAAGCGATCGGGCTGGGATCATACGATCAGCTTCACCTTGCTGACTTCTTTCGCCACCACGGTGTCTTCAGTCAGTCCGGGCGGACAGAAAGAGCTCATGTTGGCCGTGCCGGAGATCGCGATCGTGTCAGCCGCGATCATCAGGCATTGACTGGTGACCTTGGCGGTCCCGGTAAAGTCGATGCCGCTGTTTGGCAGATAGATGGTCCCGTTCAGAACCGTGTCCGAATCGCCATTGATCTTGCTGCGGTCAGTACCGGTGGAGTTGCGATCCTCGAAGACCAGCATGCCTGCCAGTGCGTTGGCATCCGTTTCGGACACACCGCGGCTGACCAGTTCCGAAGCCTGAATGGCAGTGAGGTTGATGTTCGAGCCGCCATTGATCTTGATGTACGCACCATTCTTGAGCACGAACATCACACCGCTGCCGACGACGGCGTACTGACCGCTGATCTCGACCCCGCCACCGTCGATGATGTAGACGCCCGGCGCAAACGTCGTGGCGCAAGACACCTTTATGCCCCCGACATAAGTCCCGGGCAGCGCAGAGGCCAGGTCGGCGGTGGTCGTCTTGCTGATGTTGGACAGGGTGGTGGCAACAACCGTTTCCATCTTTTCCCAGACGGTGTTGTTCCCCGAACCGCTGTTCGTCTGGGTCCAGACTACGGTGGTCGCATAGGTCGTGCCCGCCACTACCGTGTTCTCGACAATGACATAGCTGTCGTTGTTCTCGGTCGAATAGTCCTTCTTCGCGTTCTTGTTGCCGCTGACCTGCTCGGTCGCAGTTTGCCAGGTCGCACCCTTCCAGTAGGTATAGGTGACAGTGGTCTTCTTGTTTCGGTCGGCTCGGGTCGTGGTCGTTCCTTTCACGCAGTAGTAGCTGCGTGCCACCTGGCTTTCAGTAGGGTTCGGCGGCGAAAGGTTGGCATAGGGATCGAACAGGCCTTCGAGATAGTCGTGGACCTCGTCGTCCGTGTGGTTGCTGAACCATTCGTCGATGCCGCCGCGAGAAAGCACCCAACCGGCATCGATGTCGGGATTGCCGTCGACGAGGATGGACGAGTCGGAGGTCGAAAGGGCCGCAATGCCGCACTTGGCCTTCAGCACGGAAGTGCCGCCGATCGTGACGGCGCCGCTATCGTCTTCATCAAGCGCAAGCAGGCAGGACGTAAAGGACGTGCCGGACGTATAGGCTGCCTGCGCCGATGCTGTGACCGTGGTGCCTTCTCCCGTCAGAAAGCTCGAGAAGGGCAGGGTGTCCCGCACCGTCGCGCTCACCGTGACGCTGTTGTTGCTGCCACCGGCATAGCTCGACAACGTAACCGAGGGCGGGCCCACGGTGATGTCGTTAACGGTTGAGATGTTGGCGTTGAATTCCTGAAGCGCCCGGTCCGAATAGATGGCGCGCGTCGCGCTCTGCGTTCGGGCCCAGGCGCCGGCCAGAGCTGCCTGATCCACGGCGAACTGCAATTCGCGCTTCCACATGTACCACTGTGCGGTATCGACCGCCAAACCCGCCCCGCCAATGAATGCCGGCATGCCCAGGGCAAGCAGGAGCGTTGCATTGCCTCCCTTGTGCCGGGCAAGGCGCTTGCACAAGTGGACCAACCCCGAGAGTGATCGAAATGCTGAGAGCATGCTGCTACCGTTTTCTCATTCCGTCGGCGGCTGCCGATGCCAATCCCGCGAATCGTTAAGTAGATTGTCGTGGTAAGTTCATCTTGAAGCCATCTGGTTGACGGCCCGTTAAACAATACGGGATTTGCGAGAGTTGTTTCTTAATGTCGAAGTTACCATCGAAACCCGCCGAAACCCTGGATATCACGCGTAAAATTGCCCTTGCCTATGCTCCTGCGGCGGCGCGCCCTGCGTGGCTGGCCCTGTTCATGCTCGAGCAGAAACTGGCCGAGACCGCCCGCCCCGGGCGCGAACCCTTGATGGTCCAGTTGCGGCTGTCGTGGTGGCGGGATCGCTTGAACGAGAGCGGTGAGGCATGGCCGGTCAGCGAACCGGCACTGGCATCGCTCAAGGCGTGGAAGGGGCAGCACGGTCGGCTGGTGGAACTGGTCGACAGCTGGGAGGCTCGCGCCATGGGCGAGGAACAGGAAGACGAATTCGCCTTGGCCCTGACCAATGCCTATCTCGCACTGGCCGAGGTGCTTGACGTTCGAGACAACGGCGCGATCGCGGCTCATGCGCGATATCTGGCGGGTGAGGCAACCTCAGGCGGGCGGAGAGGTGCATTGCCCCGTGCGATGCGGCCACTTGCCGTGCTTTGCGCCATGAAGGACAGTGCCGATAACCCGGGAAAGGGACGCCAACTTATCGATTTTCTGCGGGTGGTCCGCGCAGGTGCGCTGGGCTTCTGAGTTCGTGCCAAAGCGGTAGCATCTACCGCTGCCGCAACAAGCCTGCGGCGTTAGACCCTTCATCAAGGAGGGTGAAAAATGGTTCGTGCCTTGCTTGGTGGTCTCGCTGCCCTGATGCTTTGCGCTGCAGGCGTCTTCTGGTGGCAGGGCCGTGCCGAAACACGCGAAGGGACTGCCCCGCCATTGCCGGTCGCCGATGCTGCAGTCGCTCCGGAAGGTCTGCCAAGCGCCGACATCGAAGGGCTTACCGGTGTCGCCCCTCCCGAAGCAACGTCTGTCGGCAAGGAGACCCGCAGGTTCAATCTGGTCGACAAGGACCGGGACAACCGGATCAGCCGCACCGAAATGCTGAGCCTGCGCGCATCGGCGTTCCGCAAGCTCGACAAGGACGGCAACAATCTGCTGACCTTCGAGGAATGGGCCTATGTCACTGTCGACAAGTTCAAGTCGGCCGATGGGAATGGCGACCTGTTTCTCACCCGTGAGGAGTTTGCCACCACGCGGCCGAAGGCAGCACCCAAGCCAAAGCAGAAATGCTCCTGCAAATAGGGGCTTACGCCAGAGAACCGAGCCACCCGGCCATGTCCGCCTTGGCCCGCTCGGTATAAGCTTCCTTACGCGCCTTCTTCTTCACGTCGTGCAACGGGGGGAAGAGGCCGAAGTTGACGTTCATCGGCTGAAAGCTCTCGGCATCGGCATCGCCGGTGATGTGCGACAGCAGTGCTCCCAAGGCCGTCGTTTGCGGAGGCGGTGTCCACGCGCGCCCTGCAATCTGCGCCGCCGTCATCAGGCCGGCCAGCATCCCGACGGAACCGCTTTCGACATAGCCTTCGCAGCCCGTGATCTGACCGGCAAACCGGATGTGCGGCGCCGATTTCAGTCGAAGCTGCCGATCCAGCAGCGTTGGCGAATTGAGAAAGGTGTTGCGGTGCAAGCCGCCCAGTCGGGCGAACTCGGCATTTTCAAGGCCGGGGATCGTGCGGAACACGCGAACCTGTTCGGCGTGCTTCAGCTTGGTCTGGAAGCCGACCATGTTCCATAGTGTGCCGAGCTTGTTGTCCTGGCGAAGTTGCACCACGGCATAGGGCCAGCGCCCATTGGGGTGTTCCGCTGTGGCCCAATGCGGATTGTCCAGTCCCACCGGCTTCATCGGTCCGAACCGGAGCGTCTCCTCGCCCCGCGCGGCCATGACCTCGATTGGCATGCACCCGTCGAAGTAGGGGGTGTTGGCTTCCCACTCCTTGAACTCGGTCTTCTCACCGGCGAGCAGCTCTTCCCGGAAGGCGAGGTACTGCGGCTTCGTCATCGGGCAATTGATGTAATCGCGCCCGTCGCCGCCGAGCGCGAGCGAGGCCTCCGCGCCCTTGTCCCAGCGCGAGGCCATCCACGCCACGCTCATGTCAATGGAATCGCGGTAGACGATCGGCGCGATGGCATCGAAGAAGGCGAGGCTGTCGGCGCCGGTCGTGCCACCGATGCTTTCGGCAAGGGAAGGGCTGGTGAGAGGCCCAGTCGCCACGATCGTCAGCCCCTCTCCGGGCAGTGAATCGATGCGTTCCCTTGCAATCTCGAGCGTAGGCTGCGCGCGCAGGGCCGCCTCGACTTCAGCAGAGAACACGTCCCTGTCGACAGCCAGCGCCGATCCTGCGGGCACCCGCGCCTTGGCCGCTGCCGCCATGAGCAGGCTATCGCACTGGCGCATTTCGTAATGCAGCAGCCCGACGGCGTTCTTCTCATCATCATCGGACCGAAAGGAATTCGAGCAGACCAGTTCGGCAAGGCCATCGCCGTTGTGTGCAGGGGTAGTGTCACCACTGCCGCGCATTTCGGAAAGTCTTACGCGAACCCCGCGACGGGCAAGCTGCCACGCCGCTTCGCTGCCGGCCATGCCGCCGCCGATGATATGGACCTGATGCGTCATGGGCTTGCCCTTGGCATTGCCGCGCCGTTGCGGCAAGAGCGTCCGCAGGGCAAGGGGAGAAGACGCCGGGTGCCGGGACGCGCATTGATCGAGAAACGGCCCTGGCTGGTCGCCAGTCTGATTGCCGGAACGAGTTACTGGCTTGCCGCAAAGGGGCAGGTGCCCGGCCTTTGGCTGATACTCTGGAAAGGCGCGGGCGTTGCCCTGCTCGCTGCATATGCCTGGGCGCATCATCCCTCCCGCAGCTCCCACCTGCTGGCGCTGGTCATGGCGCTGGGCGCGATTGGCGACATGGTGCTGGAAGTGGACTTCACCGGTGGTGCTGCAGCCTTCTTTGCGGGCCACATCGCCGCGATAGCGCTGTATCTGCGCCATCCCCGCGCCAGCCTTTCAGGGTTGGACAAGGCCGTGGCGGTGGTATCTGTCATCGGCGTCCCGGCGCTGTCGTGGGCGCTGTCCGGCCGGATGGACGTTGCAGGCTATGCTCTGTTGCTCGGCGGAATGGCGACGGCCGCATTTGCCAGCGATTTTCCGCGCAGCCGGGTGGCGCTGGGCGCCGCCATGTTCGTCGTGTCCGACCTGCTGATCTTCGCGAGGATGGTCCCGCTGGCGCGCAGCGCGGTCCCGGGGCTGCTGATCTGGCCGCTCTACTACTTCGGCCAGTTCATGATCTGCACCGGCGTGATCGCCACTCTGCGGAGGAAGGGCGAGTTCCCGGCCGTCCGGTAAGGTTCAACCCTGAAGGAGGGCGCGGGTTGCCGCTTCAACGTCTGGCTGACGCATGAGGCTTTCACCGACGAGGAACGTGCGCGCGCCGCAACCTTCAAGGCGCAATATGTCGGCGTGGGTGTTGATGCCGCTTTCGGCAACCAGCAAGGTGCCTTCGGGGGCCAACGGAGCAAGGCGCTCGGTCGTGCCAAGATCGGTCACGAAGCGCTTGAGGTCGCGGTTGTTGACGCCGATCAGGCGCGACTTCAGGCGGCTGGCGCGCTCCATTTCCTCTTCGTTGTGGACTTCGACCAGCGCATCCATGCCCTGTTCTCGGGCAGCGGCTTCGATCTCGGCCATCTCGCTGTCGGAAAGACAGGCGGCAATGATGAGGATGGCATCGGCCCCGATGGCGCGCGCTTCAAGACACTGCCAAGGATCGACCATGAAGTCCTTGCGGATCACCGGCAGTGTGCAGGCAGCACGCGCCGCGACGAGATAGTCTTCATGCCCCTGAAAATACGGCGCGTCGGTCAGCACCGAAAGGCAGGCGGCGCCCCCGGACTCATAGGCGCGGGCATGGTCTGCAGGGGCGAAATCGGCGCGGATCAGTCCCTTTGAAGGGCTGGCCTTCTTGATCTCGGCGATCAATGCATAGCCGGTCTGCGCGCGGGCACGCAGTGCCGCCTCGAACCCGCGCGGGGCGCTCTGCTGCGCGGCGCGCGCGGCCAGCTCGCCGATGCTGACAGCGGCCTTGCGGGCGGCGACTTCAACGCGCTTGGTGTCGCAGATTTCAGTGAGCTTGTCGGTCATGGCAGGGGCGCCTTAGCGAGGTTGAACCCGTTGGGGCAAGTGTATCGTGTGACCTGTAGCGCCAAGCGCTACTTCAGCGCCGCAATCCAGCAATTGAGCAGCGCGTTGGCCAGGCCCTTGTCAATCGCTTCGGCGGCCTCTTCGATGCCCTCGTGCCAGTCGCGTGCCTCACCCGCAACGATCAGCGCGGCGGCGGCGTTGAACAGCACCGCGTCACGGTACGGACCTACTTCACCTTGCAGCAGGGCGCGCAAGGCTGCGGCGTTGAAAGCAGCATCGCCGCCACGAATGGCGTCGACCGGGGTTTGCGGCAGGCCGGCATCTTCCGGGCTGACACGGCGCATAAGCACTTCGTGCCCACGCACTTCGGCCAGTTCATTGCCGCCGGCAAGGCTCAGTTCGTCCAGCCCCTCGTCGCCCGAGATGACCATGCTGTGATCTGTGCCAAGGCGCCGGATTGCTTCGGCATAGATCGGTACATAGGCGGGACGCGCAATGCCGACCAGCTGGCGGCACACGCCTGCCGGATTGGCCAGCGGCCCCATAAGGTTGAAGATCGTGCGGCGGCCCAGCGCCTTGCGGATCGGCATGATGCGGCCCATCGACGGGTGATGGCGCGCAGCAAAGAGGAAACAGATGCCAAGGTCGGCCAGCGTTTCCTCGGCAGTTTCGGCGGCGCGATCGAGGTTGAGGCCGAGCGCCTCCAGCGTATCGGCGGCGCCTGCTTTCGAACTCGCCGCGCGGTTGCCATGCTTGGCCACCGGCACCCCGCACGCGGCAACAACGAGGCTGACTGCGGTAGAGACGTTGAGCGTGTGGTGACCGTCGCCCCCGGTACCGCAGACGTCTATGGCATTGGCGGGTGCGCTGACCGGGATCATCCGCGCCCGCATCGCCCGGGCTGCACCGGCAATCTCGCTCGCCGTCTCGCCCCGGTCGGACATTGCGGCGAGGAACTGCGCAATGGCTTCGTCCGCCACGGTGCCGTCTAGGATTGCTGCGAACGCGGCCTCTGCCTCGGCTTCCTCCAGCGGATGGGTGACGTCAGGCAGGCTCATGCCGGAAGCGGGTTGGTCTTGATGCCGCAGAGCTTCAGGAAATTCGCGACCATCGCGTGGCCGTGCTCGGTGGCAATGCTTTCCGGGTGGAACTGCACGCCATGGATCGGCAGCGAGGTGTGGCGGAAGCCCATGACGTGTGTGTCATCCGACTGCGCGTTGACAGCAAGGCATTCGGGAATGTCGGTGACGATCAGCGAGTGATAGCGCGTGGCGATGAACGGCGATGGCAGGCCCTCGAACACACCCGTGCCATCGTGCGTAACCGGCGAGGTCTTGCCATGCATCAAGCCGCCGCGCACGACCTTGCCGCCGAAGTACTGCCCGATGGACTGGTGTCCGAGGCAGACGCCCAGCAACGGCACCTTTGCATCCGCCGCCGCTCCGACAAGATCGAGACTGATCCCCGCCTCGTTGGGCGTGCACGGGCCGGGCGAAAGCAGGAACCCTTGCGCGCCGGTCTTGATGGCTTGCTCTGCGGTCAGCGCATCGTTGCGCACGACCTCGACCTCCGCGCCCATCTCCATGAGGTAGTGGACGAGGTTCCAGGTGAAGCTGTCGTAGTTGTCGATGACGAGGATCATGCGTTATCCGGCCTTGGGGACGTTGCCTGCGACGAGTGCCTGCCGCAAGTCATCTAAGGCGTTTGAGTCAACTTGCGCCTTTGGGATAGCAAAAAACATGAGATTGGTTCGATAGAACATCAGGATGTTCTGATCCTCCGTCCATTTTGTAATGTGGCTCCACTCGAGGTTCGACGTTCCCAAGGGTGCCGCTATGCGAATGCCGGTACGATCGAATTCGAAGCTTGTCGTAACTCCATCAAGCTTCAATTGCTCGAACATCTTGGCCGCCTTGCTCGGCAAGATGACTTTGTTCACGAGCCAGAAGCCAGCGGTGCATGCGGCAAGTCCGACGAATACCGAAAGGACTAACACGGCGTAACTTTCGAAGCTGCCAAGATCCGAACCGAACGGGTTCGCAGCCAATACGCCTGCCAGAATTGCGGCACTTGCGATGATCCATTGCTTTCTGCGCTGCAGCTTCGCGTTCAGGCGGTTTGCAAGCAGATAGTCGTCATAAGTCCAGACCGTATCGAACCGGGTACTCACTGCCCATACCCCGGCGCACTCGCCACCCGCACCGCCTCGCGCGCAGCCGCAAACAGTGCGCCTGACTTCAGTTCGCACTCGCGCTGTTCATATTCGGGGTTGCTGTCTGCAACGATCCCCGCGCCCGCCTGCGCATGGAGCACGCCGTCCTTGATCACGCCGGTTCGCAGGACGATGCAGCTGTCGACCGAGCCGTCAGGGGCGAAGTAGCCGACGCCGCCGGCATAGGCGCCGCGTGTTTCGGGTTCCAACTCGGCGATGATTTCGCAGGCGCGGACCTTTGGCGCGCCGCTGACAGTGCCGGCCGGGAAGCCCGCGAACAGGGCGTCGACGCTGTCAGCCCGGTTCGTGTCGAGCTGGCCGACCACGTTCGAGACGATGTGCATGACGTGGCTGTAGCGCTCGACAGTATAGCTTTCAGTGACCTTGACCGTACCTGCCTTGGCCACGCGGCCGACATCGTTGCGGCCCAGATCGAGCAGCATCAGGTGCTCGGCGCGTTCCTTGGGATCGTCGAGCAGGCTCAGCTCGTTGGCGCGGTCTTCCTCTGGCGTCTTGCCGCGCGGGCGGGTGCCGGCAATCGGGCGGATCGTCACTTCGCCATCGCGGATGCGGACGAGGATTTCCGGGCTCGATCCGGTCAGCGCGAAGCCCGGCATGTCGAGGAAATAGAGGAAGGGCGAGGGGTTGATGCGGCGCAGGGCGCGGTAGAGTGCGATCGGCGGCAGGGGGAAGGGCGCGGTGAAGCGCTGGGCCAGTACGACCTGGAAGATGTCGCCTGCCTCGATGTAGTCCTTCGCGGCACCCACCATGCGCGCATAGTTGGCGGCAGGCATGACGGGTTGCGGGGTCACGTCCACCGCCTCGGCCAGACGGGCATCGGCCGGAACAGGCTCCGCCAGCTTGCGCAAGGCGTTGTCGATGCGTTCGGCCGCGGCTTCAAGCAGCCGCTCGGGCGCGCCGCCTTCGGCCCAGACCGGGGCAATGGCGAAGAGTTCGTCGGACAGGCGGTCGAACACCAGCACCACGGTGGGGCGGGTGAACAGCATGTCGGGCAGGACAAGGTCGCTCTGCGGAGCACGCGGCAACTTCTCGACAAGGCCGATCGTCTCGTAGCCGAAATAGCCGACAAGACAGGCCAGCGCCGACGGAAGCGCGGCAGGAACATCGATCCGGCAGGCAGCGACAAGGGCCCTCAGCTCTGCAAGTGCGTCGCCGGGAAGCGGCGCGAAAGCGGCCTTGTCGTGCCGCCAGATGCGATTGATCTCGGCGCGTGTGCCGGTGGCGCGGAACACAAGATCGGGATCGATGCCCAGCAGGCTGTACCGTCCCCGCACTTCGCCGCCCTGCACGGATTCGAGCAGGAAATCGCCCCGCCCGCTCTCCATGAGCTTCAGCGCGGCGCCCACGGGAGTCTCGGTATCGACAATCAGCTTGCGCCAGATCAGCGCAGGCTTTCCGGCAGACAGCTGCGAAAGCGCAGCCTCATGGTTCTCGGGGAGTGCGACGGCAGTTTCGGCGAGGTCGATGGTCATGGGATTTACTGGGCGTTGCTGCCGGTCAGCTGGTCACGGACGGCCTTGATCCCGGCGTCGTTGCGTTCGACTCCGACTTCCTTGCGGATCGCCAGGCGGAGCTGCTCGGCATATTCGCCGCCGGCATCCTGTCCGAATGAGCGGGCAGCCTGCTGGAAGATCTGGTCGCCGCGCTTGACCTGGCCGAGGACGATTTCCTTGAGCGAAACGACGTACCAGCCGCCGTTGTTCGGCCCTTCGAGCCGCTTGTTGCTGCCCTTGGCCATGGCAAACATCAGCGCAAGCGGTGCAGGAACCTGTCCCTGCATCTGGGTAAGCGCCTGACGCGGCAGGTCCACGGGCTGGGGAGCGGGCAGAGCGGCGCCGGCGAGCTTGAGAGCTTCGGCCAGCGGCGTGCCCTTGTTCAATGCTGCCAGGATCTTGTCGCTGGCAGCCTTGGCTTTCGCTGCGCCCTGCTGAACGGCCCAGTCCCGGGCAACGACGCTCTTGATCTGATCCAGCGGGGCGGGCGTGGCGGCGACGAGCTGGCCGACATCGTAAACGGCAAACTTCTCGCCAGGCTTGATCTCTGCCAGCTGGGCTTCGCCTTCGCGCTCCATCGAAAACGCGGCCTGAACCAACGGGGCGATGTCGGCAGACACCTTCTCGTCCTGCTTGCCGAACACGCTGCCATTCGCTGTCAGCGGAGCCGTTGTGGAGACGGTCAGGTTCAGCGTCTTGGCGATATCGGCCAGGCCGGTGCCATTGTCGATTTCCTGCTCGACCTGCGCGGCAAGATCGGACAGCGCTGCGCGGCGCTTTTCTAGGGTCAGGGCCGCGACGATCTCGGGGCGCGCCTGTTCGAGAGTCTTTCCGGCATTGCGCTTGACGGCGTCAACCTTGAGCACGTGCCAGCCGAGGCCCGACTTCGCAGGTGTTGCCAGCGTGCCCGAAGTCGCGGCGAATGCGGCATCGGATACGGCACGCGACGTCTGGTTGGCGAGGGTATCGCGTGTCTGATCGGCAAGCTTGCTGGCGACCAGGCCCTTGGCACGAGCGGCATTGTCGAGCGAGCCGTTGGCGCCGACTTCTGCGGCAAGCGCCTTGGCAGCGGCCTCGGTAGGGACAATGACCTGCGTTACCGAGCGTTGTTCGGATGCGGAGTAGACTGCGCTGTTGAGCTTGTAGCGCTGGGCCACTTCGGCGTCGCTGGGCGCTGCCACGGTCTTCAGGCTCGCCTCGTCAACGATCGCATAGCGGATCGTGCGGCGTTCGGGCTGCATGTAGCGGCTCTTGTTGGCGTTGTAGAACGCGGCAAGAGTGCTGTCGGCCGGGGGCGACGTCGGCGCAAAGGCGAGCGATGGCACCGAGACGATGGTGCCGACGCGCTTCTCCGTCAGCAGCGCAGCATAGCGCTGGACCGCTTCGTCAGCCATCTGGGCGCCGAATGCAGCCGGCAACAGGATCTGCCGGGCCAGCAGGCCCTGACCGAGATCCTTGCGGACGTCCTTGTCTGTCAGGCCGCGCTGGGCGAGCAGCTGCTCATAGGCCGACTGGCTGAACTTGCCATCAGGACCCTGGAAGGCCGGGATCTTGGTGATTTCGCTGTCGATCAGGCGATCACCTGCGATAAGACCATGCTCGCGGCCCCACTCGGCCATGGCCAGCCGATCGGTCAGGCCGGTGAGCACGGTGTCCATGCCACCAGCGTCGAGGAATTGCTTCATCGTCAGGCCGGGCTGCTTCTGCCGTTCCTGCTCGAACGCGTTGGTCAGCGCCTTGCCGAGTTCAGCCGTGCCGATGCGATTGGAGCCGACCTTGGCGGCGCGGTCGCCTCCGGCGATTCCGCCAAAGCCACTGCCGGTGACGTCGGCACTGGCGAATGCCAGCGCGATCAGGCCAAGAAAGATCAGGGCAACGGCAACGCCGATGCGCGACTTGAGGAACGAGCGGAAAAAGCCGAGCATTTGTGTAGTTCGTCTCTCGTCTGGGCACGGCAACGCACCCGAAGGTTCGGTTAGCGGTTGCCTTAGGAGGCAAACGCAATTCTCGCAATGGCTCCATGCCATCGATCGTCGCGCAATAGGCCGCGTGTGGCAGCGGCGCCTGCGGCAACCGGCGCTATGCCCGCTTATGCGATCAGGCGTTTTGCAGAATCAGTCCGGGTTTGATAGCCGCGCCGACGAAGCAGGGCGATCGATGTCCTGCAACCGATTGTATCTGCGAAATTCAGGGGAACGCGCCGATCATGCCGCACCGTCCTTACATTGTAGGCAACTGGAAGATGAACGGGACGCGCGCCATGCTCGCCGAAGCGCGGGCGATTGACCGGGCGGCGGGGCGTTATCCTGACGTTCAGGTTGCCATTGCCCCTCCGTTCACCCTGATTGGCGCTCTTCGCGAGGCGGTGAACGCAATGGGGGTTGGCGGGCAGGATTGCCATGTCAACGCAAAGGGCGCGCACACCGGCGACGTCTCTGCGCAAATGCTGGTCGATACCGGAGCCGACTTCGTGATCGTCGGGCACAGCGAACGTCGCAAGGACCATGGCGAAGGCGACGACCTGATAAAAGCGAAGGCCGAAGCCGCACTTGCTGCCGGGCTCGGAATCATCGTCTGCGTGGGTGAGACGCTTGAAGAGCGCGATGGCGGAAAGGCCGAAGCGGTCGTTTCCGCTCAGGTCACTGCCTCGATGCCGGATGCCGATGCTGCTGCAGACGCAGTAGCGTCAGGCAAGGTGGCGGTTGCCTATGAGCCGGTCTGGGCGATTGGGACCGGGCGCGTGGCCGAAGTTGCAGACGTTGTCGCCATGCATGCCCAGATTCGCCAGCAACTGCTTGCTCTCTACGGCGAGAGCGGTGCGAAGGTGCGCATCCTTTATGGCGGTTCGGTCAACGCCGGAAACGCCAGGGACTTGCTTGCTGCAGAAGGCGTGGGCGGTGCGCTGGTCGGCGGGGCGAGCCTGACGGCTGAAGCTTTCCTGCCGATCGTGGCCGCGGCCGACAACGGAGAGGCTTGAGCGCCGCAACGCGCGGGTTGCGCCGACGGCGCAGCAAGCCTACATGCCGCTCAAGATTCCCGCGCGGTTTCGCGCACGAGGTGTGATTCATGTCGTTGTTCATTTTTCTAACCGTGGTCCAGGCCATTGTCGCAGCGCTGCTGGTGGTCGTGATCCTGATGCAGAAGTCCGAGGGCGGTGGCCTGGGCGTGGGCGGAAGCCCGGCCGGCTTCATGTCTGCTCGCGGTGCGGCTGACTTCATGACGCGGTTGACGACGATTCTCGCCACAGCCTTTGTCGTGCTCAGCATTGCCTTGGCTGCTCTTGCGGTTGGCACAAACTCGAGCCGCGAGATTGATACTTCGCTGGAGCGCACCACGCCCGTGCAGAACGCACCGGCAGCGGATCCCCTGGCCCCGGCGCAGGGCGCGCAGCCTGGCACGGCTCCGGTCCAGTCGGCCCCGGCGAATGATCCGCTGAACGGCGCCGCCGGCCAGTAAACCGAATACCGCAGAGCGGCTCGCCGCCCCGCGACCGGACAGGTTGCGGGTCGGTTGTCGTTTTGCTTTCGTCCACGGCTTGTGGATTGTGGCGAAGATTGCAGCCGCAACCGCTTGCCTAGTTGCAACTTCTGACGCTAAGGCCCGAATCCCATGGCGCGGTACATTTTTATCACCGGCGGCGTGGTTTCCTCGCTCGGCAAGGGACTCATGGCAGCAAGCTTGGCGGCTTTGCTGCAGGCACGCGGTTTTCGCGTGCGCATCCGCAAGTTCGATCCCTATCTGAACGTCGATCCGGGGACGATGAGCCCCTATCAGCACGGCGAAGTCTACGTGACCGACGATGGTGCTGAAACCGATCTCGATCTGGGCCACTACGAACGCTTTACCGGCGTTTCGGCACGCCAGGCAGACAACATCACCTCGGGCCGCATCTACCGCGACATCATCGCGAAGGAGCGCCGTGGCGATTACCTTGGCGCGACGGTGCAGGTGATTCCGCACGTGACCGACGCGATCAAGGATTTTGCGCAGGCCGAAACCGAGGATCTCGATTTCGTGCTGTGCGAGATCGGCGGGACTGTGGGGGACATCGAAGGCCTGCCGTTCATCGAGGCGTTGCGCCAGATGCACAACGAGCTTGACCGCAACGAGACCTGCTTCGTCCACGTCACGCTGGTGCCCTACATCGCGGCTGCCGGTGAATTGAAGACCAAGCCGACGCAGCATTCGGTGCGCGAACTCACCGGCCTTGGCATTCAGCCCGACATTCTCCTGTGCCGTTGCGAGAAGCCGTTGCCCGAGGGCGAGCGGGCCAAAATCGCGCAGTTCTGCAATGTGCGGAAGTCTGCGGTCATTCCGGCTCTCGATGCCTCGAGCATCTACGCCGTGCCGCTGCAGTACCATGCAGAGGGCCTCGACAGCGAAGTGCTGCGCCATTTCGGCCTGACTGCGCCCGAGCCGGACCTGACGCGCTGGGACGATATCGTCGATCGGCACCAGAACCCCGAGGGCGAAGTGACCATCGGCGTCGTCGGCAAGTATGTCGGCCTGCAGGATGCCTACAAGTCGCTCAACGAAGCTTTGGTCCATGGCGGCATGGCAAACCGCGTAAAGGTGCGGATCAAGTGGCTCGACGCCGAGCTGTTCGAGAAGGACGATGCGGAAATCGCAGCGCATCTCGAACCGATGCACGGCATCCTTGTGCCGGGCGGCTTTGGAGAACGTGGCACCGAGGGCAAGATTGCCTCGGTGCGCTTCGCGCGCGAACGCAAGGTGCCGTTCTTCGGCATCTGCCTTGGCATGCAGATGGCCTGCATCGAAGGTGCCCGCAACACCGCCGGCATTCCCGGAGCTTCGTCTACCGAATTCGGCCCCACCGATGAACCGGTGGTCGGCATCATTACCGAATGGATGACTGCCGAGGGTCTCGAGAAGCGGTCGGAAGGCGGCGATCTTGGCGGAACGATGCGGCTTGGCGCCTATGATGCCAAGCTTGCAGGCAACAGCCATGTTGCCAACATCTATGGCGCGACCGAAATCAGCGAGCGCCATCGCCATCGCTACGAAGTGAACATCGCCTACAAGGAGCGGCTCGAGAAGGGCGGTCTGGTGTTCTCGGGCATGTCTCCCGACGGTCTCCTGCCGGAAATCGTCGAGCGTCCGGATCACCCGTGGTTCATCGGCGTGCAGTTCCATCCGGAGCTCAAGAGCCGTCCGTTCGAACCCCATCCGCTTTTTGCAGGGTTCATTGCCGCGGCCGTCAAGCAGGCGCGTCTGGTTTAAAAGCTCTTAAGGGACTGGTCATGGCGAGGTTTCCCTGATTATCTGCGCTGCAGCAATCTGGGGGACCTCGACATGGATGCGGCCAAGCTGGCTGAAGCGCTGACGGCACAAAGTCTTTTCGCGGACTGCGAACCGGCCGAGCTGTCCGATATTATCGCGCGTGGCCAGGTCCGCCAGTTCAAGCCAGGGCAGGAGTTGATGGCGCAAGGTGAAGAGGGCAAGACTCTCTTCATCATCCTCAAGGGGCTCGCGCGGGTCAGCATGCTGGCGGCAAACGGGCGCGAGATCATCCTCGACTATGCCGAGCCCGGCCATGTCCTGGGCGAGATCGCCTTTCTCGATGGCGGGGATCGCACCGCCACGGTCGAAGCCATCGAGCCGATCGAGGCGCTGATCCTTACCCGCGGGGCCTTTGGCGATATCATCGACAAGCACAAGGGTCTGGCCCTGCGCCTGCTCAAGGCGATGGCGCGCCGGTTGCGGCAGAACAACGCCGTGATCGAGGCCGACCGGGCCTACACATCCGGGCCAAGGCTGGCGCGTTTCCTGTTGCGCCTGATGATGGGGGACACGTCTGACACCGGCAATCAGCTCAAGATTGCGCTGAGCCAGGGCGAACTCGGAAACTTTGCCGGCATGTCGCGCGAACAGATCAATCGCCAGCTTTCCGCCTGGGTCGACAATGGCATCATTGCCCTGAAAGGCGGGCGCGTGACCATTCTTGATCGCGAGGCGCTGATAGACGTGGCCGAAGCCTGGTGATTCAGAAAGAGCGGACCGTACTGGCCCGCTCTTCCCTGTTTTTCCTGTGAGAGATCAAGCGGCGGCGGTATTGTCGCCTTCGATCACCTTGAGCTGGTTCTGCGCGCCGATCAGCACCTTCTTGGGCTTCATCGCCTCGGGCACTTCGCGCACGAGATCGATGGTCAGCAGGCCGTCGGCAAGGTCTGCGGCTTCAACGCGGACGAAATCGGCGAGTTCGAAGCGACGCTCGAAACCGCGGTTTGCGATGCCGACATGCAGGAATTCGCGGTCCTGCGGTTCGGGGCGCTGGCCCTTTACCACGAGCAGGTTCTGCTGGGCGGTGATGTCGATGTCCTCGGCCTTGAATCCGGCGACCGCCAGCGTGATGCGGTAGGCATCTTCGCCGCTACGCTCGATATTGAAGGGCGGATAATTGTCACCGGCATTGGCGCGGGCCTGGCGTTCGAGCAGGTCGAACAGGCGGTCAAAACCCACGGTGGTGCGGCGGTAGGGGGTAAAGTCAAAACGGTTCATGGCAATATCCTCTGATAGAGCAATCTGCACTTGCCTTTGCGAACCCGGAACCCGGCGCCCGCATCGGCGGTTTTACGAACGTATTCGTGATCAGGCCCGGCTTGCGGCGCATGACACGAAAACCCATGTGTGTTAGCGAAAACCGCATTTCAAGACCCAGATAGAGGTACCGATGTCCGATACGCCCAAGGTCGAAGTCTATACGAAGTGGGGTTGCCCCTACTGCGCGCGTGCCAAGCAGTTGCTGGACAGCAAGGGCGTGTCCTACGAAGAATTCGATGTGACGATGGGCGGACCCAAGAAGGCGGAAATGCTGGAACGCGCTCCCGGCCATACCACCGTGCCCTCGATCTTTATCGATGGCATCCACGTTGGCGGATCCGATGATCTTGCCGCGCTCAATGCGCAGGGCAAGCTGGACATGATGCTCGGGAAGTGACGGATCCCTTAAAGGTTGCGCTGTTCCAGATGACCAGCGGGATCGATCCGCTGGCCAATGCAGATGCGATCGTCGGCGCAGCGCGGAAGGCGGCGGACGAGGGGGCGGCGATGCTCTTCACCCCCGAAATGTGCGGGCTTCTCGATCGCGACCGGGCAAGGGCAACCCCGCATATCGTGACCGAAGCTGACAATCCGGTACTTGCCGCCGCGCGATCGGCGGCACGGGATCTGGGGCTGTGGATCGATCTTGGTTCGCTGGCCGTGCTTCGCGATGACGGCAAGTGGGCCAATCGCGGCTTCATCATCGATTCCGACGGGGAAATCGCCGCGCGCTACGACAAGATCCACATGTTCGATGTCGATCTGGCAACGGGCGAGACCTGGCGCGAATCCGCAGCCTACACGCCCGGCGATGCAGTGGTGACTGTCGAGACGCCGCTGGGCCGCCTCGGCATGGCCATCTGCTACGACATCCGCTTCCCGGCACTGTTCGAGGAACTGGGCCGTCGCCGCTGCGACGCGATCCGCATCCCGGCGGCATTCACCGTGCCGACCGGCAAGGCGCACTGGCACCTGATGCAGCGCGCTCGCGCCGTGGAAGCCAGCGCCTGGGTCATTTCCGCTGCCCAGGGCGGCGTTCACGAAGACGGGCGCGAGACCTTCGGGCATTCGCTCGTGGTCGATCCCTGGGGCGAGGTTGTCTACGATGGCGGTGAAGGCAGCTCGCTTGGCTTTGCATATGTCGACCCTGCCCGAACGGGCGAGGTTCGCGCACAGCTTCCCAGTCTTGCCAACAAGCGCGAAATCCCTAGATCGGCGGCATGATTGTCTTTGATCTGCAATGCGGGCCGAACGGGCATCGCTTCGAGGGCTGGTTCGGCTCCTCGCAGGACTATGAAAGTCAACTCGCTCGGGGGCTGGTGTCCTGTCCCTCGTGTGGATCGCCCGATGTCGGCAAGGCGGTCATGGCGCCCAATGTTGGCCGCAAAGGCAACCAGATTGCGGCACCGGTGCCGGCAAAGCCTGCGGAATCCGCGCCCGTCGCTAATGTCCCGCTGCCGCCCGAGGCCGTGGCCATGCTGCAGGCCGTCGCTGCGATGCAGGCCGAGGCGATCAAGTCCTCGACCTGGGTAGGGGACAAATTCGCCGACGATGCCCGCGCAATGCACTACGGCGAGAAGGACCCCGGCGCCATCCACGGCCGTGCGACGCCCGATGAGGCGCGTGAATTGCTTGATGAGGGCATTGCGGTTGCTCCCTTGCTTATTCCCGTCGTTCCGCCGGAAGAAGCCAACTGAAAGAGCGTTGCCAGCGCCCGCGCCCCTGCCTAAAGGAGTGCGCGGGCGCCCGTAGCTCAGCAGGATAGAGCACCAGATTCCTAATCTGGGGGCCATGGGTTCGAATCCCGTCGGGCGCACCATTTTCCTAGAGCATTGATGTCATTGCCGTGGTCGGGGACGCTGAGGTCCCCGCCTGCGCGGGGACGCCGCGAGGTGGCGCGAGAGATCATCCGCTGGCGAATGCGGACCATAACGCCTGTGGGAGTTCACAGATCGCGCGACCGGTGCGGTGCCGTTGTGGCACGCAAGGGATGGGGCGCGGGACCGGTTGCGAGTGGCCGGGGGCGGTTCCGGGCCCCTTGTCGGCTCAGCCTGATGGTCGGACATATGCGAAAGGACGAAGCTTTGGCAGCGGCTCGCGTACTGCCTTGGCTTCTGGCAAGCGGCTGCGTGAAAAGAACCTGTCGTTTGTGCTGACACAGTCGCACAATCATGGCGGGTTCCGCATCCGCAGCGTCGCTCAGGGTTCGGCGCCGTGCTATCAGCCCTGGGTTGTCCTGTCTGTCCTTGGGTAACGGCAGGGTTTGCCCGGTGGGCCTTGGGCTTTACGCCCCTCGTTGAACCCGCTGCGCACCTGCCGCACCGATCGCGCCGGAGCCGTCCGCCCAAGTATAATTCTGGGCGTAAGCTCCGAAGGGAGAGGAGCGGGTTGGCCTTGTGCCCTCTCCTGACCTGTGGCGGGGCGTGTAACCTATATGGTTCGTTTTGTCAAGCTTGTCCGCGCCCCTTTCCTCGTCATCCCGGGCTTGACCCGGGATCCCGCTTCCTTGGTTCACAGGAAGCGCAGAAGAAAAGCGGGGCCCCGGGTCAAGCCCGGGGCGACGATTGTGTTTGTAGTGTGGTGGTGGTGTGCAGATTACATTTTTGTCTGTGCCGTTTTACCTATTGTGATGCGGGTGAAGGTGAAGGTCCTTGAAACGGCGCGGGATTTGTGATTCAATCGTGACATGAAATCCCGTCGCCCACTTCTCCCGAAAGACAGCCTTGCGCAGTCGATGGCGCTTGTCGTCCTGCTTGTGCTTGCTGCGGTCGGCGTTGCCGGGCCAAGCGGCCTGCTGGCCTGGGGCGAGAACGCGCGGGTGCTTGAACAGCGGCAGAAGGAAATTGCGTCGCTGACAGCTGAACGGGACCGGATAAAGAACCGTGTCGATCTGCTCGATCCTCGCCATGCGGACCCCGATCTTGTCGGCGAATTGCTGCATAGCAATCTCAACGTGACGCATCCTGACGACGTGGTGATGCAGCTCAAGGATTGAGCGGGTCTCCGCCAATGCAGCGGAGGCTTACCGCCGCTTCTGGAACATGGCGTCACTGTAACTCCCGTCCATGCGCGCATCGTCGGGTCCGTAGAGCAGAGTCATCGGATCGGCGCGCGTGAAGCGAAGGGAGCGCGCATGATAGCGCGCAGCGACGGGAGTATCGCTGAAGCGGAAGTGCGCATTCCAGATCGTGAGCCAACCGCCCGGGGCAAGATGGCGATCCAGCGCGGCAACCGTCTGCGCAAAGCGGGAGAAGGGTAGCCAGGCCGAACAGGACTGCGGCGCCTGGCTTTCCAGGGCGCCGTGTCGAAACACTGCCATGGCCAGAATGGCATCGAACGTCTGGCCTTCAAGCACCCCGACGTCGGCGGCCTCGATGTAGGAAATATCGGGGTCAGGGTGCAGCGCGAGGTGCGCCCGCGCGGTCCGGATCATCGCCGGGTTGGGGTCCAGACCGACAATGCGGGCGTTTGGGAACCACCGCCGCAGGCTGCGGACTTCGCTGCCATCACTGCACCCGAAGGAGAGGATGCGCGGGTTGGCGAGGGTCCACAGATGCGCGTCGAGCGCCGTGAAGATCTCGGGGTAGCGATCCTCGCAGGTCGTCGGCCAAGGTTGCAGGATGGCGCTGGAATGGGTGCGCTTCATGCGCGCGATGGCGCGGCGATCGGGGTCTGCCAGGTCCCTGATCCGATCGATCGTCGAACGCACTTGTGGAACTGCAAGCAGCCCGGTGCGTAGGGACGATATCAGGGTTGAGCCGCTTGCCATGGCTTCTGGATTGCGGTTGTGTCCGCTGCGGTAAAGCTGAAACGGACTTTTCCTTACTAGTGACAAAAAGATAGCAATCTATCGGTATGCAGGGGAATGTCGGTGGTGTGTGCTGGTAACATAATCGAAGTAAGTTTTTGTGGCTGAACACGAAGGCGTGACCGAGCAACAGGCCGGCGGCCTTGCCCGGATGCAGTCGGAATCCGAATCAGTCTGGCGCTATGCGATGGCCGACAGGGCGCATGCGGTGATCGATGCTGCGGATTACTTCGCGCTCATGCGCGAGGCGATGATGCGCGCGCAGCAACGGATTTTCCTGATTGGATGGGATTTCGATACGCGGATCATCATCGGCGGCGGCCGGCGATGGTGGAACCTGCCGCGAAGGCGCGTTTCGCCGGCGCGGCTTGGCCCCTTTGTCGTCTGGCTGGCCAACCGTCGCAAGCAACTCGATGTCAGGGTTCTCAAGTGGAACTTCGGCGCCTTGAAGGCCGTCTTTCGTGGCTCGATGATGCTTGATCTGTTGCGCTGGTGGAGGCACCCGCGCATCGTGTTCAAGCTCGACAGCGCGCATCCCCTGGGGTGCAGCCACCATCAGAAGATTGCGGTGATCGACGATCGCTTTGCCGTGTGCGGCGGGATCGACATGGCGGGCGATCGCTGGGACACGCGACAGCACATCGACGACGACAAGCGGCGCAGACGGCCCGGAGGCAAGCTCTATGGCCCGTGGCACGACTGCACCATGCTGATGGAAGGCGAGGCTGCCGCTGTCCTGGGAGCCTTTGGCAGAAAGCGGTGGGAACAGGCCGGGGGTAAGCCGTTCGAGCCTTGCGAGCCGCAACGAGCCTCTCCCTGGCCAACCACGGTGGAGGCTGAATTCCGCAATGTCGAGATCGGCATCGCGCGGACGCGATCACACTTTGCCGAAGCACGCGAGGTGCGCGAGGTGGAAGCGCTGTTTCTCGAGCATATCGCGCGGGCGAAGAAGTTCATCTACTTCGAGAACCAGTATTTCGCATCGCGCAAGATTGCAGAAGCCATCGTGAGGCGGATGGAGGAGCCGGATCCCCCCGAGATCGTGCTCATCAACCCGCAGAGTTCGGATGGCTGGCTGGAGCAGACGGCGATGGATGGGGCACGCATCCGGCTGGTGCGGGCGATCGAGCAGGTCGATCACGCAGGTCGCTTCTCTGTCTGGCATCCCTTCACCGCGAAAGGCACGCCGATCTATGTGCATTCCAAGCTGACAATCGTCGATGACGAGATCCTGAGGATCGGATCGGCAAACCTGAACAACCGGTCGATGGGTCTTGATAGCGAGTGCGATGTGTTCATCGACTGTGCAAGGCCTGCCAATGGTCACTGTGGCGAGGCAATCCGCCGGTTGCGAGTTTCCCTTCTGGCCGAGCATTGCGGTATCGGGCCAGAGCGGGTAGCGGAACTTCTGGACCAGCACGGTTCGATGGCTGCGGCCATCGCTGCTGCTCCGCAGGAGGGCAAGAGACTGGGGCGGTTCGTGCCGCACGACCTTACCGATGCGGAGAAGGCGCTGGCCGACAACGAGGTACTCGACCCAGAGCGTCCGGAGGAAATGCTGTCCTTCTACCGCCGGGGTCTGTTCAGGAGTCGCTTCCTGCGACGGCCTGCAAGGTAGCGGAGGAACGTGATGAGCAGTCTGGTGGGGCCTGATGAAGATGACGATCTGGCCCAGGGCAAGTCACCTGTTCCCGAAGATGTCCAGGACGCCATCCGCACGCTGATCCGGTGGTCGGGTGACGATCCGGCGCGCGAGGGACTGCTTGATACGCCCAAGCGCGTCGCCCGTGCCTGGAAGGAATATTGTCTGGGCTATGGCGAGGATCCTGCCAGCCATCTGTCGCGCCAGTTCGAGGAAGTAGGTGGCTACGACGAGATCGTGCTGCTGAAGGACATTCCGTTCCAGAGCCATTGCGAGCATCACATGGCGCCGATCATCGGCAAGGCGGCGATCGCGTATCTCCCGCGGCACAAGGTCGTCGGCATTTCCAAGCTGGCGCGGGTCCTTCATGGGTTTGCGCGTCGCCTGCAGATTCAGGAGCGCCTGACCGCCGAAGTCGCGCAGTGCATCTGGGACAACCTCAAGCCGCATGGTGTGGCGGTGGTCATCGAGGCGAGCCACGCCTGCATGACCGCGCGCGGCGTGCGCACGCCTGGTGTTGGAATGGTGACGAGCCGGATGATGGGCACGTTCCTTGACGATACGCGAAGCCGCAAGGAAGTGCTCAGCCTGATGGGCTATTGAGGCAACCTAGCAAAGAAACATTACAAGTCGGTCGGTTGGTTGCACACAATCGCGGTTCTATCTTGCTTGTGTCACCGGAAAAAAGCCGGGACGTTTGCAGGAGACACAACATGAAGACGCTTGGCTTTGCAGGTCTTGCCGTTGCGCTGGGCTTCAGCGCTCCGGCGATGGGCATGGAGCACTCGACCGTCATCGAGCATGCTGCCGGCCCGATCACAGCCGATTACAGCGGAAAGACAAGGGTCGAAATGAAGCAGGTCGGTTCGGCCGGCGGTGCCGGGCGGGCTTCCTCCTTGCGCTGCCAGTGGTCCGTATCGCTTTCGGTCGAGCGGCAGGCACGGGTTGGCGCAAAGATGCAGGCAAGTCGTTCGATGCTGCGCGATGACGTGCTTACGGGATCGTCGCCGGGCTGGTGCTCGGAGCGCGGCAATGGCATCGACCGCGTGATCGAGGCGCGCCGAGATGACTTGCGCAGTGCGATGATGGCCATGGTTGCGCAGGATCGCGAAGTGATCCTCGTTGAAGCAGAAGGAGCCCACGCCAGGCAGCGCGAGGGCTGAGGAGAAATGAGTACATGACCCGCATCCACACTCTGAATGGTCTGGCAGTTCTTGGCGTGATCGCTTCGGTGCAGGCGCCGCAAGCGCTGGCCCAGTCGGTGGAAGTGGGCGTGGAGGCAACCACGGACGAAGTCCGGCGCGGGCTCAGCTGGAGTGATGGGGAAATCTCCGCCTCGGCCGATGCCAGCGTCGGCTTTGCCGGGCTCGATGCCTCGGTGCGCATGGCGGCGCTGCGCAAGTCTGACCGCCATGCCAATGCCGATGTCGTCGGCGACGTGGCTATCGGCAAGGATTGGGAAGCCGGGGCGATCACCCTGCGGACGGAAGCTATCGGGCATTTCTTCGGCGGCGCGGATATCGGTGCCGACTACGGGGAAGTGGGCCTTGGTGCGCGTTATTCGATCGGACCGCTGCAAGTGCGGGCCGATGCGTTCTATGCGCCGAAACAGGACGCGATCGGCGGGGACAATCTCTATCTGAGAGGGTCAGCGAACTTCGGCGTGCCGGCGCTGCCGATCAGTCTTTCCGCATCAGTGGGATACACCACGGGGGACACGAAGGATCTTCGCTCGGCAAGGCTGCGTCCGGCCGGGGACTATGCAGACTGGAGGCTGGGCGTGGAATACAACCAGTTTCCGTTCACGATCGGGCTCGACTACGCTGGCACCGATATCGACACTTCGGGTGTCTCGGTTTCGCCCTATGCCGATCTCAAGCACGCCGGTGACCGGGTGCTGGGGAGGGTCCGGCTTTCGTTCTGAGTGCTCAAGGAAAAAGGCCCCCGTTTCCGGGGGCCTTTTGATAGATCAGATGTTCTCGATCATGTGCTCGGCGGAGCTGACCTTGAAGTCGCCCGGAGCTTCGACGAACAGCTGCTCGACGACGCCATCGTTGACGACCATCGAGAAACGCTGGCCGCGCTTGCCGAGGCCGAAGCCCGAACCGTCCATGGTAAGGCCGAGCGCTTCGGCGAGGTCACCGTTGCCGTCTGCCAGCATGGTCACGTCGCTCGATCCCGAAGCGGCGCCCCAGGCCTTCATCACGAAGGGATCGTTGACGGCGGTGCAGGCGATCTCGTCGATGCCCTTCGCCTTGAGATCGGCGGCCTTTTCCACGTAGCCGGGGAGGTGCTTGGCCGAGCAGGTCGGGGTGAAGGCACCGGGGACGGAAAACAGCGCAACGCGCTTGCCCTTGAAGTAATCGGCTGACTGCACGGCTTCCGGACCTTCGGCAGTCGCCTTGACGATCTTGACGTCGGGCAGCTTGTCTCCAACAGCGATTGTCATCCCCATCTTCCTTTCGTTGCGCCGGGCGAGGGGGCCCGGACGAGTATGGCGGGTTGGATATAGGCGCGCTGCGGTGGTCTGCAACAGTCCGGCAGTGCGGTAATCCCGAATAGCGATATAAAGACATCTTTATATTAAGTTTGCAGAGTGGGGGCGGGCACGCTATGGGCCCTGCAGGAGCGCGCCGGTACCTTGGTCTGCCGCGCAGATGATTTTTCAGGAGAAAGCTTCGTGGCCAGCGTGCTTGACGCCAAGAACGACTACGTGATCGCCGATATCGGCCTTGCCGACTTCGGTCGCGCCGAAATCAAGATCGCCGAAACCGAAATGCCCGGCCTGATGGCCCTGCGCGAGGAATTCGGCGCATCGCAGCCGCTCAAGGGCGCGCGCATCACCGGATCGCTGCACATGACGATCCAGACTGCCGTGCTGATCGAGACGCTGGTCGCGCTGGGCGCCGAAGTGCGTTGGGCCACCTGCAATATCTTCTCCACGCAGGACCATGCTGCGGCTGCCATCGCCGCTGCCGGCATCCCGGTCTTCGCGATCAAGGGTGAAACCCTTGCGGAATACTGGGACTATGTCGGTTCGATCTTCGACTGGGGTGACGACCAGACTGCCAACATGATCCTCGACGACGGCGGTGATGCCACCATGTTCGCCCTGTGGGGCGCGCGCGTGGAAGCTGGCGAGAAGCTGTTCGAGCCTTCGAACGCCGAGGAAATCGAGTTCGTCCGCGCGCTCAACGCTTTCCTCAAGAGGAAGCCCGGCTACCTCACGCAGTCGGTCAAGAACATCAAGGGCGTTTCGGAAGAGACGACCACGGGCGTCCACCGCCTGTATCAGATCGCCAAGGACGGCAAGCTGCCTTTCCCGGCGATCAACGTGAACGACAGCGTTACCAAGTCGAAGTTCGACAACCTGTATGGCTGCAAGGAATCGCTGGTCGACGCCATCCGTCGCGCCACCGACGTGATGCTGGCCGGCAAGGTCGCCTGCGTTGCCGGCTTCGGCGACGTCGGCAAGGGCTCGGCCGCATCGCTGCGCCAGGGCGGCGCGCGCGTGATGGTCACCGAAATCGATCCGATCTGCGCACTGCAGGCGGCGATGGAAGGCTATGAAGTTGTCACCATGGAAGAAGCGGTCAAGCGCTGCGACATCTTCGTGACCGCGACCGGCAACGAGGACGTAATCACCGCCGAGCACATGAAGGCGATGAAGCCGATGTCCATCGTCTGCAACATCGGCCACTTCGACAGCGAGATTCAGATCGCTGCGCTCGACAACTACAACTGGACCGAAGTGAAGCCGGGCACCGACCTCGTCGAATTCCCCGATGGCAAGCAGATCATCATCCTTGCCAAGGGTCGCCTGGTGAACCTGGGCTGCGCCACCGGCCACCCGAGCTTCGTGATGAGCGCCAGCTTCACCAACCAGACGCTGGCCCAGATCGAGCTCTTCACCAAGGCCGAGAACTACAAGAACGAAGTCTACGTGCTGCCCAAGCACCTCGACGAGAAGGTTGCGGCGCTGCACCTCGAGAAGCTCGGCGTGCAGCTGACCAAGCTCAGCAAGAAGCAGGCTGATTACATTGGCGTGCCGGAAGCCGGGCCGTTCAAGCCGGACCACTATCGCTACTGATCGTGCGATAGCAGCCAGAACACCAGAGGGCGGCGCGGGAAACCACGCCGCCCTTTCGGTTCTTGGAATGAGTGATACCGGATCATCAGTATTGTAGTGCGCCGGATTGTAATTCTTGGGGGCAGGCCCTAGCGAGAGGACGATGCCGCTGCTCAACCAGACCATCATGGTGTTGATCGGATTGCTGCTTGCTGCCTGGACCGCAGGGGCAGGCTGGCTGGTGCTTGTTGCACGAGCGCGCGCGCGTAAGGGCGAGGCGGTGCATCGCCAGGCGCGCCGATTGGCGAGGATGGTCGATGAATCGCCCGCCCTGCCATTGCTGGTGCGCGCCGATGGCAGGATTGAAGGCCCTGCGCGGCTTGCCGGATGGTTCGGCTTCGAGACGATGCCCGGCTACCTGACCGAACTGGACGCAGAAGGTGCAGGCTTTGACGAGGTGCAGCTTTCGCAATTGAGCGACGCTGTGCGAAAGGCGCAAAAGACCGGCGCGTCCTTCAGGCTGGCGCTCACGCCCAAGGATGGCAAACGCAGCCTTTCGGCCCAGGGACACCTGGCCGACCCCCAGATCTCTCCGGGTGGTGCAGCCTTGGTCTGGTTTTTCGACTTCTCGGAAAGCCAGGAAGAGCTGGTCCGCCTGCGCAGCGAGACGACTGCGGCACGGGCGGATTTTGCCGGGCTTTCGGGCCTGATCGAGGCGGCTCCCTTGCCGATGTGGTTTCGCGGGCCGGACCTGCGCCTGCGTCTTGTCAACAGCGCCTATGTGAAAGCCGTTGGTGCGGCGAGCGCCGATGTGGTTATCGCTCAGGGCATCGAACTGATCGAACCTGTCGATGGTCTCTCCGCATCCCAGGTTGCCCGCCAGGCGCAGTCTCGCAAGGTGCCGATCGAGCGTTCGCTGCTGGCAACGATCAAGGGGCAGCGCCGCGCGGTGCGCGTCACGGACCTGCCGTTGGGCGAGGACGGGATCGCCGGATACGTCGTCGACATCGAGGAAATGGAGGAGCTGATCCGCCAGTTCCGCCGCTTCCGCGAAGCGCAGCGCGAAATGCTCGATACGCTCTCGGCGGGCATTGCCCAGTTTGACGAGAAGCGAAACCTGGTCTTCGCAAACCAGCCTTTCCTGCGCATATTCGGTGTGCCCAAGGCCTGGGTGGTGGACACACCGCCGTTCGACCGGGTCATTGACCGGATGCGAGATGCGGGCAGGTTGCCGGAAGTCCGCGATTTCCCCGAGTGGCGCCGCGAAAGGCAGGCCTGGTTCCTCGCCCGCGTGCCAATCGAGGAATCCTGGCACCTTTCCGGGGGGACCCATCTGCGCGTGGTCGGCCAGCCCATGCCGGATGGCGGGCTGTTGATGATCTTCGAGGATCGAACCGAACAACTGCAGCTCTCGGCGACGCGGGACACCCTGCTGCGGACGCGAACGGCAACTTTCGACAATCTGTTCGAATCGCTCGCCGTTTTTGCACCTGACGGCAAGCTGCAGCTGTGGAACCGAAGGTTTGCTGCAGATTGGGGGCTTGAGGAGGAGTTTCTCACCACCCATCCGCGGGTCGACGTTCTGCTTAACAGGCTGGCAACGCAACTTAAACGTCCCGCGCAGATTGGCACGATAGCGCAGGTTATCCAAGCCGCGACGCTGGAGCGCAAGCAGCGTTCCGGCCGGTTGACGCTTGCGGATGGACGCCATTTTGCCCTCGCTGGCGTGCCGCTTCCGGACGGGAACGGGATGCTCACGGTCCTGGACATCACCGACAGCCAGAAGGCCGAGGCGGCGCTGCTCGAACGCAATGCGGCGCTGGTCGAGGCCGACGCGGTGAAGACGCGGTTCATAGCGAACATGAGCTACGAATTCCGCACGCCCCTCACTTCGATCGGAGGCTTTGCCGAGCTTCTGCAAAGTGGCATCGCCGGGGATCTGACGCCCCAGCAGGACGAATATGTTTCGGCAATCCTCACTTCGGTCGCGCGGCTTGGGGAGCAGATCGAGAACGTGCTCGACCTTTCGCAGAGCGAGGCCGGAACGCTGCCGCTGGAACAGGAGCCGGTGGAGATATTCCCGTTGCTGACCGAAGTTGTCAGCGAACGCGGAGAGCGGATCACGGCTGCTGGCCTTGCCCTCGATCTGCGCGGCGACAAGAGCGCCGGAACCGTGATCGGCGATGCCCGCAGGTTGCGTCGGGCCTTTGGGCAACTGGTTGACAATGCCGTGGCTGCGACACCCGAGGGCGGCAGGATCCTTGTCGTTGCCTCCCGAAGCAAGGGGGGACCGCTCCAGGTGGTCGTGTCCGACAATGGCCGCGGCATGGAGCCTGCGGTCCTTGCCCGCGCTCTTGAGGGGCTGAAGCTCGATGCCGAAGGCAAGGCGGTGGAGCGCCGGCAGGGGCTCGGCCTGCCGCTGGTTCGCCAACTGGTGGAAGCGCATGGCGGAACACTGGAGCTTGTGTCCGAGCCCGGCCTTGGCACCAGCGCCATCGTGGTGCTGCCGTGATCTTCGAGTTGCCCGACCTGGACAGTTCGGCTGTTCTCGCCCGCGAGATCGCCGCGAAACTGCGCCCGGGCGATGTGATTGCCCTCTCTGGCGGCCTGGGCGCGGGAAAGACAACCTTGGCGCGATCAATCATTGCAGCACTGGGACACGCCGGAGAAGTGCCCAGTCCCAGCTTTGCCATCATCGAGCTTTATGATCCGCCGTCGGTGCGTCTGCCCCTGGTCCACGCAGACTTCTACCGTCTGGACGATCCGTCCGAGGCGGAAGAGATCGGTCTGGATGACTATCGCGAAGGCGCGGCGCTGCTCGCTGAATGGCCGGAAAATGCCGGGGGCTTCGCGCATGAGCCCGGATGCCTTTCGATCGTGCTGGAATCCACGGAAAACGGCAGGCGGGCCATTGTAACGCCGGGGCGCGATTGGATAGAGCGAGTACCATGGACCTGACTATTCCTTCGGGCGTCGACGCCTTCCTGAACAAGGCAGGCTGGATCGGCGCTACCGTCGAGCCACTGCCTGGCGATGCATCGTTCCGTCGTTACTTTCGTATTCGCCGATCAGCGGGCAATGCGATGCTGATGCACGCGCCGCCGCCCAACGAAGATCCCGAGCCGTTCCTTCGCGCTGCCAAGTGGCTCGATGCAAATGGCCTGCGCGCGCCCCATGTCCTCGCCGAGGATCCGGCGCAGGGCTTTGTCCTGCTGGAGGATTTCGGTGACGTGCGCATGCGCGAATACCTCGATGCCTGGCCGCAGGATGAGGAAGAAGTCTATCGGCATGCCATCGACGCCCTGCTGCAGCTGCGCAAGCTGCCTGCGGGGCCTTTCACGGGATATACGCTGGCCGAGTATCAGCGCGAGGCTCGCCTGTTCATCGAGTGGTACGTGCCTACCCAGTCCCTCTATGTCGACGGGCGGGGCTGGAACGCGGCCTGGGAAGAGGTCCTGTCGCACCTTCTTCCGCGTCAGCGCCCCGGGGTCACTGTCCTGCGCGATTATCACGCCGAGAACATCATGCTGCTCAACGGCCTGGATCGACAGGGGCTGCTGGACTTTCAGGATGCCCTGAACGGCCACTCGGCATACGATCTGGTCTCGCTGCTGCAGGATGCGCGCCGGGATGTCTCGCCGGAACTCGAAGCCAGCATGCTGGACTACTACCTGCAGAAGACCGGCGAAGGCGACGATTTCCTGGCGGATTACGCCCGGCTTGGCGCGCAAAGGAATGCCAAGATCGTCGGCATCTTCGTGCGGCTTTGGAAGCGCGATGGCAAACCGCGCTACCTTGACTACATTCCTCGCGTCTGGGCTCTGCTGGAACGCGATCTCGCGCATCCGGCACTGGCTCCGGTTGCCGCCTGGTTCGATGCCAATATTCCGGCAGACCTGCGCGCCAGCATGGGCGGATCGTTTACAGTATGAGCAAGCCTCTTGTGAGCGACGTGGCCATGGTTCTTTCGGCGGGCCTTGGCAAAAGAATGCGCCCGCTTACGGCCACGCGGCCAAAGCCTCTGGTGCAGGTGGCGGGCAAGCCCTTGATCGACCATGCGCTGGACAAGCTTGAGGAAGCCGGCCTGGCCCGGGCCGTGGTCAACGTCCATTATCTTGCCGACGCGATGGAAGCGTATCTGGCGCAACGCAAAAGCCCGGCCATTTCCATTTCGGACGAGCGGGCGCAGCTGCTGGAAACCGGCGGGGGCATGGTCAAGGCATTGCCCTTGCTGAGGACCGATCCGTTTTTCTGCCTCAACTCCGACAATATCTGGCTAGACGGGCCGCGGAACGTCTTTGCCCACCTTTCGGATCATTGGGACGCCGAAAGGATGGATGCGTTGCTGCTGCTCGTGCCCCATGCGCGGGCGTTCAACTATCGCGGGAAGGGGGATTTCCACATGGATGCCCTGGGCCGGATATCGCGCCGTCGGACCGGTCGTGTGGCGCCTTTCATTTACAGCGGCATCCAGATTGTTTCGCACCGCCTGCTCCGTGACGCGCCGGAAGGTCCGTTCGGAACTATGGTGCTGTGGCAACGGGCCATCGAAAAGGGGCGGCTTTACGGATTGTCCCACCAGGGACTGTGGTATGAAGTGGGCGAACCCCAGATGATCGCCCCAACCGAGGCTGCGCTGAAGCGCGACTGACATGGCCGAGTTCTCCACCCGTCCGCGTGTCTGGTCCATCGCGGCGCACAGGGGTTTTGCCGACGCCTTGGTCGCCGGCCTGGTCCCTCGTTATCGCGAGGATCGGTTTGGCCTCGCGCGCCTGACGCTGCTGCTGCCAAGCCAACGCGCAATCCGCACGGTCACCGAAGCTTTCGTTAGGATAAGCGGGCAGGGACTGTTGCTGCCGCGCATGGCGGTAGTGGGCGACCTTGACCTCGACGAGACGCTGGGACCGTTGCTTGACCCGATCGGTGCCGGGGCGGGGATTCCCGATGCCGTGGACCCAGTACACCGGCTGCTCAAACTCTCCGCGCTGATCCGCGACGAACTGGGCAACGAAGCGCCCGGTGAAGCTGCCTTGCTGCGACAGGCCAGAAGCGTGGCACAGAGCATCGACCGGCTCCTCATTGAAGGGGTGCGTCCCGAGGACATGCTCGACGAAGGCATCCTTGGCCTCTCGTCGGAACTGTCGGAGCACTGGCGGGAAAGCACCAAGCTGTTCGCCACCGTATTCTTCAAGTGGAAGGACGAACTGGCGCGGCTGGGCAGGATCGATGCGCCCGAACGACGCAATCTGCTTTTGGCCCACGCGGCGCAGGTGTGGAGGGAAACCCCGCCTGCCCATCCCGTGATCGCTGCGGGCGTAACCTCGGCCTCGCCTGCGGTCGCGAAATTGCTGCGGGTGATTGCGGATCTTCCGGACGGCGGCGTCATTCTGCCCGATCTTGATCTTGCGATGGATGTATCGGTCTGGGACGCGCTCGGGTCTGCAGGCGGACCTGACGGCAAGGTATTTCAGCGCGGGGATGTCGTAACGCATCCGCAGTATCACCTGAAGCTTCTGCTGAACCGCATGGGGATCGGGCGAGGCGAGGTTGAGCCGTGGCACCGTTCTGGCCTTGCGCCTGCGCCGCCGGAACGCAGCCGCGCAATCTCGAATCTCTTCCTGCCGCCGGAAGCCAGTGCTGCTTGGGCTTCGCTCGAGGCGAGGGAGCGCCGTCTTTCCGGCGTTCGGATGATGGAGAGCGCCAACCCGGAGGAAGAAGCGCAGGCCATTGCCGTGTTGGTCCGCGAAGCTCTTGACGAGCCAGAGCGCCGCGTGGCGGTGATCACGCCGGACCGCAGTCTGGCGGCGCGGGTCGTGGCGCATCTTGGCCGCTGGAATATTGGCGTGGACGATACGGCCGGCCGGCCATTGCCGCAGACGGCGGCAGGCAGGGTGATCCTTCAATTGGCCGAAGTCGTTGCCGAGCGGGCCGCACCCGTCCCGCTGCTTGCCTTGCTTGGCCACCCGCTGGTCTGCGCAGGCGAGGGCAGGGCGAAATGGCTCGAGCGGGTGCGACAGCTGGATCTGGCCCTGCGTGGCCCCCGACCCGGCCCCGGACTGGCTGCCATCCGGAGCAAGGCGAAGGAACATGAAAAGCGGTATCCGGGTCTTGCAGACTGGTGGTCGGTCGTCGAGGACCTGCTGTTTCCGCTGCTGTCGCTCGATGGCCACGCGTCGCTGGATGCGGCGCTGATAGCTCTGTCCGAAGTGGGAGAAGCGCTGTGCGGGCAGGGGCTGTGGGCGCAGGCCGATGGGCGCTGTCTCGCGCAGTTCATCGAGACCTGGCGCGAAGCTGCTTCAGAGCATCCAGGCCTTTTGCCGCCCGAAGAACTGCCGGCATTGTTGCGCGATGCCATGGAGGAAGTCTCCGTCCGCCCGCCCTATGGGGGGCATCCGCGTCTGGCGATCTACGGCTTGCTCGAAGCGCGGATGAGCCGGGCCGATCTTGTCATCTGCGCTGGCCTGACCGAGGGCTCCTGGCCAGGCAGCCCGGCGACTGATCCGCTGCTGGCTCCTGCCATCCTCCGCGCTCTGGGCATCCCGGGCGCCGATTTCCGCATCGGTCTTTCTGCACACGACCTTGCTGCTGCATTGGGAGCGCCCGAAGTCGTGCTCAGCCATGCGCACCGCGATGCAACCGGTCCGGTCATTCCTTCGCGCTTCCTGCTGCGAATTCGCGCAATGCTTGGCGAGCAGCTTCGGCGCGAGACGCGCGCGGTCAGCCTTGCCCAAGCGTTGGCCGATCCCGAACCGGAGCAGCCTCACCCCCGGCCGCACCCCATGCCCAGTGCGGAGCAGCGGCGCGTTCCGATTGCGGTTACCGCACTGGACCGGCTGCGCGGCGATCCGTACCAGTTCTATGCCTCGGCGATCCTTGGTCTGCGTAGCCTGGATCCGGTCGATGCCGATCCGACGCCTGCCTGGAAAGGCACCGCAGTTCACGATGTGCTGAAGGCATGGCACGATGGCGGCGGCCGTCCCGGCGAACTCGTGCCGCTTGCCGAACGCATGTTCGACGAGATGAGCGCCCACCCCTTCATGCGGGCGATGTGGAAGCCGCGCCTGATCGATGCCTTGCTGTGGATCGAGGAGGAAACGGACCGCCTTGCCGGCGAAGGCCGCGACGTTCTGGCGATCGAGCGCAAGGGCGAGATCATGGTTGACGGCATCCGCATTCACGGCCGTGCAGATCGTATTGACAGGCTGGCCGACGGAACGCTGGCCGTAGTCGACTACAAGACCGGCACGCCGCCATCGGGCAAGATGGTCGCGCAAGGATACGCCCTTCAGCTTGGCCTCATTGGCATGATCGCCCGTGGCGGTGGCATGGAAGACGTCTCGGGCGAGCCAACGAAGTTCGAGTACTGGTCGCTTGGCCGGAACAAGGATCGCGCCTTTGGCTACATGAAATCTCCCGTCAAGGAAACGGCGCGGCAGACCGGCCTGTCGCTTGAAGACTTCCTGCCCGAAACCGAGCGTTTCCTGCGTGAAGCAATTGCGCGTTGGTTGCTCGGCAGCGAGCCGTTCACGGCGCGGCTCAATCCCGATCTTCCGGGCTACAGTGATTTTGACCAGCTGATGCGTCTCGACGAATGGCAGGGTCGCGAAGAGGAAAGCGGCCGGTGAGCAAGGTCTATCCCCTCAGGGACAATCAGGCGCATGCGGTCCATCCGCAGCGCACCGTCTGGCTATCTGCGTCCGCAGGGACCGGCAAGACGCAGGTCCTTTCCGCGCGCGTTCTGCGCCTGCTTCTGCAGGAGGGTGTCGAACCCGAGCAGATCCTTTGCCTGACTTTCACGAAGGCGGGTGCCGCCGAAATGGCGACGCGCGTCAACGAAGTGCTCGCCAGCTGGGTGCGTCTTCCCGAGATCGAGCTCGCCGCGCAGTTGAAGGCGATTGGCGCGCCTTTCGGACCCGAAACCGTGGCCCGCGCGCGCAGCCGCTTTGCCGCCGTGCTCGATTGCCCCGGCGGCGGTCTCAGGATCGAGACCATTCACGCCTTCTGCCAGTGGCTGCTTGCATCTTTTCCCGTGGAGGCGGGATTGCGACCGGGCAGCCGAGCCATGGAGGACCGCGACCGGGCACTGCTGGTTCGGCAAGTGCTGGCCGAATTGTTGGTTTCGGCCGAAATCGAGGGCGACGAGGCATTGATCGACGGTCTTGCCTCGCTCTCGCGCCGGATGAGCGAGGATCAGGTGGAAGCCTTTCTGCTGCGTTGCGCCGGTGCTCTGGATCTGTGGACAGGGCCGGGCGCATGGCAACCGCCACTGCGACCGCGGATCAACCGCGTGATCGGGCTGGGCGAGGACGACGGGCCGGAGAGCCTTGCCGCCATGTGCGCCGATGATCGGTTCGATTGCGAGTCCGTCCGGCGCTGCATGGAGATGAACAGCGCCTGGGGCACCAAGAGTGGTATCGAAACCGCGAACACCCTTGGCGACTGGCTCGCCGCGGGCCCGGAAGGGCGCCTGAACACCTTTGCCGCGCTGAAGAGCCAGTTTCTCACGGCCAAAGATGAAGCCAAGTCGACCACGAACATCGAAAAGAAGCAGCCCGGATATGCCGACTATGCCGCGCGGGTCATTGCCTGCGTCGAGGCAGTAAAGGCCCGCAAGGCACAGCTTGATCTTGCCGACCTGCTCGAGACAGCGCTTACCATCGGTCGCCGTTTTGCCCTGGCCTGGAGCGATGCCAAGGCGCGCGAGGGCTTCATCGATTTCGATGACCAGATCCGCACCGCCGCCGACCTTCTGACCAAGCGCACCAGCGCCGAATGGATCCGCTTCAAGCTCGATCGCCGCTTCGACCACATCCTTGTCGATGAAGCGCAGGACACAAATGCCTCGCAGTGGGAGATCGTGCTCGAAGGGCTGGTGTCCGACTTCTTCACCGGCGAAGGCCAGCGTGGGCCTGCCGTGCGCACGCTGTTCGTGGTGGGCGATTACAAGCAGGCCATCTTCGGTTTTCAGGGGACGAGTCCCGAGAACTTCGCGCAGGCGAGCCTTCGGGTCAGGGAGCAACTCGATCAGGTCGCGCAGATCCTCTCCGACCCGGACCGCAAGCTGCTCGAACTCGGGCTGGGCCAATCGTTTCGCACGTCAAGGCCGATCCTCGAATTCGTCGACCGTGCCATCGATCATCTGGGGTGGGATCGGCTGGGCCTTGATCGCAAGCCCGAGCGCCATGTCGGTCTGGATATCCCCGGCACGGTCGGCCTCTGGAAGATCGTCGGCGATGATGCGCCGGACGAGGAGGATGACGGTGGCGGGGGCGACCAGGGAGGGGGAGACGAGGGCGCCGAAAGCTGGCTCTCGCGCCCTGATCGCAAGCTGGCGGACCAGATCGCGCTGCAGGTGAAGGCGTGGATCGACAGCGGCTTCCCACTGGGCAAGGCTCAGCGCCATGCCGGTGCGGGCGACGTCATGGTCCTGGTGCGCAAGCGCAAGGAACTGGCGGGGCTGATCGTGGCACGTCTGCACGCGCGCGGCGTGCCAGTGGCGGGCGTGGACCGGCTGCGGCTTGGCGCTCCGCTTGCGGTGAAGGACCTGGTGGCCGCGCTGCGCTTTGCCGCGCAACCGCTGGATGACCTGAACCTGGCTGCGTTGCTGGTTTCTCCGCTGATCGGGTGGTCGCAGGAAGACCTGCTCGAACACGGCTATCGCAGGCAGGGCGTGCGGCTGTGGGACTGGCTGCGCCAGAACGAGGGGCCTGCGACTTTCGCAACGATGGAGCAATTGCGCAGCCTGCTTGCCCGGGCCGATTTCGATCCGCCGCAAGTGCTGCTGCATTGGTTGCTAGTGGGGCCTTGGGATGGCCGTCGCAGACTGGTCGCACGCCTTGGGCGTGAGGCCAACGATCCGATCGACGAACTGCTCAACGCAGCGATCGCGTTTTCCAGCGCCAATGTGCCCAGCCTGATCGGCTTCCTGCAGTGGTTCGACGCCGGGGAGGGTGAGCTCAAGCGCGAGGCAGGCAAGGCTGATGGCCTGGTGCGGGTGATGACCGTGCACGGATCGAAGGGGCTGCAGGCGCCGATCGTGATCCTCGCCGATGCTGCGGATGATCCGGACCTGTCTCCACCCCGCGGTCTTGAGCTTGTCGAAGACGTTCTGGGGTCCGTGCGCAAGGTCCCCCTGCCGTCGCTACGAAAGGAGGAGAAGGCACCCGCTGTTCTCGAGGCGGAGGCAGAAGCCAAGCTCGCCGAGCGCGAGGAGCATTGGCGTCTGCTCTATGTGGCGATGACGCGTGCCGAGGAAGCCCTGTTCATTGCAGGGGCGAAGGGCAAAAGGCGCAGGAAGGGGGCAGGTGACCTTCCCGAGGACAGCTGGTACGCACAACTCGAGCCGCTGTTCGAGGGCGATTGGCGCAGCGATCCGCTTTGGGGCGCGGTCAAGCAGATCGGCGGTCCTGCCAGCCTGAAAGGCCAGCCGGCCAAGCGATCCGGACGTTCTGCGCGGATTGAGGTCCCGGAGGTGTTGCGCGCTGCAGTCGGCCCCGAACCTCGCCCGCCGCGCCCGCTTGCACCTTCATCGCTGGGAGAGGACGAGGCCCCGGATCCGCCAGCGCCGCCCGGTCCTCATGCCATGCTGGCGGCAAGACGCGGGACGCTGCTGCATCGCCTTATCGAGCGTCTTCCGGAACTTCCGGTCGAGCGGCGACAGGAGGCTGGTCTCGCCTGGCTTGCCCGGATGGCGAGCGATTTCGACAATTCGGACTACGTGGCCATGGTGGCGGATGCCATAGCGGTAATCGACCAACCGGGCTGGAACGACGTCTTCGGCCCGGATTCCCTGGCTGAAGTGCCGCTGGCAGCGGTCGTCGGAGGCCGCGTCGTGAGCGGCACGGTGGACCGCCTTGTCATCTCGGACAAGGGCATACGGATCGTGGATTTCAAGACAGCGCGCCGCCCTCCGGCCTCGCTCGAGGAGATTCCTGCGGCCTACATCCGCCAGATGGCCGCCTATGTTGCCGCGCTTGAAGCAATACACCCCGGCCTGCCGGTTGAAGCTGCGCTGCTCTATACCCACACGCCGCAATTGTTCGTTATTCCCGATGACCTGATCGCAGCGCAAAAGCTGCGCCTTGCCGGGGTTCAGGAATCCTTGTCCGGCTGATCTGTTGCACCGCGCGCGCGAGTGCCTAGATTGCCCTCAACCACACAGGAGTTTCACGCAATGTCGACCAAGGCCGTTTCCGACGCCACTTTTGCCTCCGAAGTTCTGGGCAGCAGCAAGCCCGTCCTCGTCGATTTCTGGGCGGATTGGTGTGGCCCGTGCAAGATGATCGCCCCCGCGCTTGAGGAGATTTCCGAGGAACTGGCCGACAAGGTCGAGATCGCCAAGGTCGACATCATGGAGAACACCGATACGGCCAGCCAGTTCGGCGTGCAGTCGATCCCGCTGCTGATCCTGTTCAAGGACGGTCAGCCGGTCGCCCAGAAGCTGGGTGCTGCGCCGAAGAGCCAGATCAAGGGATGGCTCGAAAGCGTTCTTTGATTTCGAAGCAATTGCCCCCGCGAAAGCGGGGGTTCTTGTATCAGGCCGGCATGCGCGAAAGACGCTCGGCCAGTTCGTCGAACAGCCTGGGGCTGGCAGCACCGATCAGGCCCGGCTCAAGATGGCGGTCGACGCGGTAGGGCGAACCGTCAGGTCGCGCTGCCTTGCCGCCTGCCTCGTTCAGGAACAGCACGCCTGCGGCATGATCCCACGCCAGTGTCTTCTCGAACAGGGACACGTCATTCTGGCCAAGAGCTATGCGGGGATACTGCTCGGCGGCGCAACGGGGGATATCGACCAGCGTGTAGTGCAGCGCGATATGCTCCATCAGCGACGCGCGCTTGGACTTGTCGACAAAGACCAGCGAGATCGCGGCAATCGGCGTGTCATTGCCGCTGCCTTGCGCGGTCAGCTTCTCGCCGTTGACCCAAGCGCCCTGGCCGCGATGCGCGGTGCACAGACGGCCCGAGAGCGGGTCGTAGATCCAGCCTGCAACAGTTTCGCCGCCCTGCGCCAAGGCAACCAGGATACCGAACGGCGGCTTGCCAACCGCATAGTTGTTCGTCCCGTCGAGCGGGTCGATGATCCAGCACAGCTTGTCGGATAGGCGATCGAAGATTGCCGGATCAGCATGGGCCGCTTCCTCACCGACGATCGCCGCCTCGGGCAGGATCCTTGCCAGCCCTTCGGCCAGCATGATTTCGCTTTCGGTGTCGGCAATGGTGACGACATCGTCGACGGCCTTGTTGCTCACCTCTTCAATGGCCAGCCGCTGGTAGTGCTTCAGCAGCGTCTTTTCCGCAGTGTCCCGCATGAGGGCGGCCACTGCATCGTCAAGGGACCGGCTCAAGACCGGTAATCCGCATTGATCGAAATGTAGCCGTGCGTCAGGTCGCAGGTCCAGACCGTGGCCGAGCCTTCGCCCAGGCCGAGATCGACCTCTATCGAAATCTCGCTGCCCTTGAGATGCGCGGCGACGGGCGCTTCGTCGTAATTGGCCAAGGGCTGACCGTCACGCGCTGCCCAAGTGCCGCCGAACCCGATCGAGAGGCGGTCGCGATCGGCTGGTTCGCCAGCCTTCCCCACGGCCATGACAACCCGGCCCCAGTTGGCGTCCTCGCCTGCGATGGCGGTCTTGACCAGCGGCGAGTTGGCGATGGCAAGCCCCACCTTGCGGGCGCTCTCGTCGGACACCGCGCCGGTAACGCTGACGGCGATGAATTTCTGCGCGCCTTCGCCATCCTTGACGACGAGGTGGGACAGCTCGCGACATACCTGTTCAAGCGCGGCGGCGAAGGCATCGGCACCGGGGCTGTCGAAGCTGGTCAGTTCGGCGTTTCCTGCCTTGCCGGTGGCGAAGGCGAGCACGGTATCACTGGTCGAGGTGTCGCTGTCGACAGTGATGCATGAAAAGGTCCGACGGTTTGCGGCCGAAAGGCACTCCTGCAGGAATGCCGGGCTGACGGCGGCATCGGTGAAGATATAGCCCAGCATCGTTGCCATATCGGGCGCGATCATGCCGCTGCCCTTGATGATTGCACTGAACGTCACACGGGTATCGCCGATCATCGCCGAAGCGGCCGCGCCCTTGGTGAAGGTGTCCGTGGTGCCGATGGTCCGGGCGGCGTCTTCCCATGAGCAGACTTCGGCCTGGAGTGCGGCTTCGATCCCCGCACGGGCCTTGTCCTTGGGCAGCGGCACGCCGATCACGCCGGTGGAGGAGACGAAGACGTGCTCCTTTTCGCAGCCGAGGTGTGCGGCGACTTGCGACATGATCTGCTCGACCGCCTCGCGGCCGCGATAGCCGGTGAAGGCGTTGGAGTTACCGGCGTTCACCACCAGCGCGCGGGCCTTGCCCTGCTGGACGTTCTGCCGACCAAGTTCCACTTCTGACGAGCAGCACACGTTGCGCGTGAAGACGCCCGCAACCGCCGTGCCCTCGGCAAGTTCGACATAGGTGAGGTCGCAGCGGCCCCAGTCCTTGTACCCGGCGCGCGCGATGCGCGGGGTTGCGCCTGCAATGGCGGGCAGGGTGGGGAAGGGCGTTGCGAATGGCGATTTTGCTTCGGACATGGCGATGCGCCTAGCGCGCAGGCGCTTCCGGTTCAAGTTATGCGCAGAACGCGGGTTTGTCGGCTTGTGCTTTGCAATGCACCTTGTAGCCTCAGTGGATGAATTCGATCCGATATCTTGCGGCCTGCGTGGCCTTTGTCGTTGTTCAGCAGAATGCATCGGCCGCGGAGCCACAATCCCCCAAGCCCATGGGAAACCCGGGCGAGTGG
This sequence comes from Novosphingobium sp. GW835-FHT14H07, assembly GCF_058793515.1. NCBI lineage: Bacteria > Pseudomonadati > Pseudomonadota > Alphaproteobacteria > Sphingomonadales > Sphingomonadaceae > Novosphingobium > Novosphingobium sp. GW835-FHT14H07. The sequence continues at coordinate 219,507 of NZ_JBXAFX010000001.1, read as the reverse complement.
GTTACCACCCAAGATTATCCTTCCGAAGCCCTTCGGAACGAACAGGAGGGCACCGTCGCCTTTCGCATTCAGGTCAGAACGGACGGAGTTCCGTCCGGCTGTGAAGTCACCATGAGCAGCGGAAGTGCATTGCTTGATAGTGCCACGTGCGACCTGATCCAGTCACGGGCGCGTTTCAGCCCTGCCATGGATGGGCAGGGAAGGGCCGTCGTCGGGACCTATTCGAATTCGGTACGCTGGACGATCCCGGATGATCTTGTCCCGGCCTCGATTTCACCCACAACGCAAGTGCTGGCGTTTGTCGTTGACGAGCAGGGCAACGTGATCAACTGCCGCCAATCCATCACTACGCCGTCAGGTACGAGGGAGTTGCCAGGCGCCGGACCGTGTCCCGGCGGGCCCCCGAAAATGGCTCCGTTCAAGGACAAATCTGGAAAGCCGGTAAAAAGGCAGGTGCAGGTCACCACGAAGATAGAGGTGTTTGACGTCGCGCCTTGAGAGCTTTCCATATGGACGAACCGCGACGGAATGCCTATCTGTTGCGGCAATGCGCATGCTTCTTGCCCTTTTGGCCCTGATTACGGGTCTTTCCCTGCCCGAGGCGGCGCTTGCCGTCTCGCGCACGGAAGTGGCCGAAGCAGGCATGGCGACAGGCGCTTCAACTTCTGTCGAGCAGCGCCAGCAGCGTTGCGCGGCCCGCGGTGGCGCGGTGCCGCAGAAGCGCACGAATGCCCGCCGCAAGACGGTGTGGCTGCCCGCTCCGGCACTGATCCGGCCTTGCGGCATTGAATTGACTGACCGCGCGCGCGAATAGCGCCACGGACAGCATACCCTTACCGGCACGACACTGTCCGACGCTGCGCGCCGATGATGCGCATGGCCAACTACATCACAGATTCAACAGGAAAATCCGCCCATGTTCGGCTCTATCGCCAAGGCCTTGTTTGGCTCTTCCAACGATCGTTACGTCAAGTCGCTCGACAAGCTCGTTCGCCAGATCGCGGGTTATGAACCACACCTCCAGGCGCTTTCCGACGAGGAACTCGCTGCCCAGACGCCGAAGCTGCGCCAGATGCTGGCCGAGGGCAAGACGCTCGACGACATCATGCCCGAAGCGTTTGCCACAGTCCGCGAGGCTTCGGTCCGCACGCTCGGGATGCGTCACTTTGATGTGCAGATGATTGGCGGCATCGTGCTTCACCGCGGCGAGATCGCCGAGATGCGCACTGGCGAAGGCAAGACGCTGGTTGCGACACTGGCGGTCTATCTCAACGCGCTGGAAGGCAAGGGCGTCCACGTCGTCACCGTGAACGACTACCTCGCCCGCCGCGACGCCGAGACCATGGGCGTGCTCTACAGGTTCCTCGGGCTGACGGTTGGCGTGATCGTGCCGAACCTCAACGAGGAGCAGCGCCGCGAGGCTTACAATTCGGACATCACTTACGCGACGAACAACGAACTCGGGTTCGACTACCTGCGCGACAACATGAAGCACGAACGGTCGCAGATGGTGCACCGCCCGTTCAACTTCGCGATCGTCGACGAAGTGGACTCGATCCTTATCGACGAGGCGCGCACGCCGCTGATCATTTCCGGACCGACCGACGACAAGAGCGACCTTTACATCTCGGTTGACGCCATCGTGAAGCAGATCCAGCCCGATCTCTACGAGGCGGACGAGAAGACCAAGAACATCACGCTCACCGAAGATGGCGTCGAGTGGGTCGAGCGTGCGTTCGAGGAAGCCGGGTTGCTGGTCGGCTCGAACCTCTATGACGTCGAGAACACGATGGTGGTCCACCATCTCGACCAGGCTCTCAAGGCCAACGTCATGTTCAAGCGAGACATCGACTATATCGTCAAGGACGACAAGGTCGTGATCATCGACGAGTTCACCGGCCGCATGATGGACGGCCGGCGCTGGTCGAACGGCCTGCACCAAGCGGTAGAAGCCAAGGAAGGCGTGCGGATCGAGCCCGAGAACCAGACGATGGCCTCGATCACGTTCCAGAACTACTTCCGCATGTACCCGAAGATTTCGGGCATGACCGGCACGGCTGCCACCGAAGCGCCGGAATTCTTCGACATCTACAAGATGAACGTCGTCTCGATCCCGACGAACGTGCCGGTGCAGCGCATCGACGAGGAAGACGAGTTCTACAAGAACACGCTCGACAAGTTCGCGGCCATCGCGAAGCTGATCCGCGACAAGTACGAAAACGGACAGCCGGTGCTGGTCGGCACCGTGTCGATCGAAAAGTCGGAGCTGCTTTCCGAATTCCTGACCAAGGAAGGCGTGAAGCACAACGTCCTGAACGCCCGCTTCCACGAGATGGAAGCGCACATCGTGGCGCAGGCGGGCCGCCTTGGCGCGGTGACCATTGCCACCAACATGGCGGGCCGCGGCACCGACATCCAGCTTGGCGGCAATGTCGAGTTCCGCATCGAGGACGAACTGCGCGATCTGCCCGAAGGCCCGGAGCGCGATGCCGGGATCGCCCGGATCAAGGCTGAAGTCGCCGAGGAAAAGGCCAAGGTGCTTGCCGCCGGCGGTCTGTGCGTGATTGGCACCGAACGCCACGAAAGCCGCCGCATCGACAACCAGTTGCGCGGTCGTTCGGGGCGTCAGGGTGACCCGGGCATGAGCAAGTTCTACCTCTGCCTCGAGGACGACCTGCTGCGTATCTTCGGCCCTGACACGCTCTTCGCCAAGATGATGAACAACAACCTTGCCGATGGCGAGGCGATCGGTTCGAAGTGGCTGTCGAAGGCTATTGAGACCGCGCAGAAGAAGGTCGAGGCGCGCAACTACGACATCCGCAAGCAGGTCGTCGAATACGACGACGTGATGAACGACCAGCGCAAGGTCATCTACGAGCAGCGCGCCGACATCATGGATGCCGAAGCCGTGGGCGATGTCGTGACCGACATGCGTCACGATACGGTAAACGCCATCGTCGGCGACGCCTGCCCTCCCGGCTCCTATCCCGAACAGTGGGATGTCGAAGGCCTCAAGGGCAGGGTGCGCGATGTTCTGGGCCTCGAGGTTCCGATCGAGGACTGGATGCAGGAAGAGGCGATCGAGCCGGATACCATCGAGGAGCGCATCCAGACGCTCGCCGACGAGCATATGGACCGCAAGATCGGCGAAATCGATCCGGTGGCCTGGCGCAGCCTCGAGAAGTCGATCCTGCTTGAGCGGCTTGATCATCACTGGAAGGAGCACCTCGCGACGCTCGACGCGCTTCGCCAGGTCGTGTTCCTGCGCGCTTACGCACAGAAGACGCCGATCAACGAGTACAAGCAGGAAGCGTTCGGCCTGTTCGAGAAGATGCTCGATGCCATCCGCGAGGATGTTACGCGCATTCTCACGACCAGCGAGATCCGCCTTCGCCCGTCCGAGGAATTCCAGCTGCCCGAACTGCCGGATTTCCTTACGAGCCACATCGATCCTTTCACGGGTGAGAACGACGCGGCTCCTCTGGCGCCGGCGCCAACCATGTTCGGCGCTCTGCCTCCGCAGGCTGGCGGCGGGCTGACCGTCGGTTCGTCGGCGGTGGATCCCTATGCGGGCCAGGGCATCAGCCGCAACGCGCCCTGCCCATGTGGATCGGGGCAGAAGTACAAGCACTGCCATGGCGTTGCCGCCTGACCACTGGTTTCGGATTTTGCAAGGATGTCTTCGGTCAAGGCGATTTGATTCAAAGGCTTGAAACAAATGTTATTGTGCAATCGCCGGTCCTCGGCGATTGCACGATCCGCATTTGTTGCTAAACATGAACGAGCGATAAACAGAACAGAACGGGCCGCGTCGAAGAGTTATCCGACGGGGGCACTTGCAGAATGACGTTCAGGGAGATGCGCAAGCGGAGCTTGCTGGCAAGCGGAGGCGTTCTTGCCTTTGCGGCGATGGCCTCCACTACAGTTCCGGCGCTCGCGCAATCGGCACCCGGCCAGGCTACTACTCCGCCATCGCGCGATGAACTTCGCGGCATCACAGGGCAGGCTCCTCAATCTGCGCCACGCCTTTCGGTCAGGAACGAGATCGAGCGTTCGCCCTGTCCGCTGGAAGACCCGCAATATGCGGACATCAGGGTTACGCTGAGCGAAGTTACCTTCAACAACCTGAAGGAGATCGCACCGGACGAGCTTTCGGAGACGTGGAAGCCGCTTGCGGGAACGCCGCAGCCGATCTCTGTCCTGTGCCAGATCCGTGACGCTGCAGGAACCATGCTGCGCAACAGGGGCTACCTTGCTGCCGTTCAGGTGCCGACCCAGAAGATCGAGAACGGTCAGGTCCGGATGGAAGTGATCTATGCCCGGATCACCACCGTCCGAGCCCGCGGTGAGACTCAAGGGGCCGAGAAGAAACTGCAGCAATACCTTGGCGCCCTGACCGGCGAGGAAGTGTTCAATCAGCGCCGCGCCGAACGCTACCTTCTGCTGGCCCGCGATCTGCCGGGATACAATGTCCAACTTACGCTGAAGCCCGCAGGCACCGGAGCGGGCGATCTCGTGGCCGAGGTGAGCGTATTGCGCGAACCCTATGCTCTCGACCTGACGATCCAGAACCTTGCGTCTGAGGCTACCGGTCGATTCGGCGGACAGCTCCGCGGCCAGTTCTACGGGCTGACGGGAATGGGAGATGTCACGACGCTGTCCTACTATGCGACGTCCGATTTTTCGGAGCAGCATATCCTGCAGGGCAGCCATGAGTTCCGCCCCGGCTCACGTGGCCTCGTCGTCGGTGGCCAGTTCACCTATGCCTGGACCAAGCCCGATGTGGCGGGGCTTCCGGCCAATGTCTCGCTCGACGCGCGTACGCTCTATGCCAGCCTTCATGCCCGTTATCCGCTCCAGCGCTCGCTCGCTCAAAACATCTGGCTCAGCGGTGGATTCGATCTGGTCAATCAGGACGTCAACCTGATCGTGCCACTCACGCAGGACAAGATCCGCGTGGCATGGGGCCGACTGGACATGGACGCCGTCGACACGTCCCACGCCCAGCCGAGATGGCGCCTCGCGTCTTCGTTGGAAGCGCGCCAGGGGCTCGCCATCCTCGACGCGACGCGGCCGTGCGCAGGCGCTGCATGTGCCACGGCACTACCTGCCAGCCGTGCTGATGCCTCGCCAACCGCTACGGTCGTGCGCTGGCAGGGTGAATACGAGCGCGCGCTTGGCAAGGTATCTTTTCTTCTCGCCCCTCGTGCCCAGTACGCCTTCAAGCCGCTGTTCGCGTTCGAGGAATTCTCGACCGGCAACTTCACGATCGGTCGCGGGTTCGATCCGGGAGAGCTGATCGGCGACGATGCCGTGGGCGCCACGGCTGAATTCAGGGGACCGCGCCTTCCGATCGGGAGCAGCCGGGAAATCCGCGTTCAGCCGTTCGTGTTCGCAGACGCCGCGTGGGTCTGGAACAAGGGGCTTGCGGGATCCGACCGCCTGACGTCTGCAGGTGGCGGTTTCCGCTCCGACATTGGCTCCCGCTTCCGTCTGGAGGCGACGCTGGCTGTGCCCCTGGAAAAGGTCGGCCTCCAGGCCCGCCGTTCCAAGCCCCGCTTTCTCATGACTTTGACCACGCGATTGCTGCCGTGGAGGAACTTCTGATGCGCGCTCATGTAAAGGCCCCCCGCAAGCAACTGCTTTCAGCTTCCGGAATTGCGCTGGCGACGGCACTGGCGGCATCGGGTTCGGTTGCGCAGGCGCAATCGTTCCAGGCTACGCCGACATCGACGTTCGGCTCTGTCTCGATCAACACCGGTTCGGGCACGACCGACATCGTCGTTTCAAGCCCGAGCGCAGTCATCAACTGGACGCCGAACGATACCGCAGCAACGGGCGGGCCAATCATATTTCAGTCGGCCGGCACGACGGCTACGTTTACCAATAACCCTGCATCGAACGGCGACTTTGCGGTGCTCAACCGCATCATCCCTTCAGGATCGACACGTGCAATCCAGTTTGATGGGACGGTCGTTTCTCGTCTGCAATCAGCTGCGGGCGGCTCTGCTCCGGGCGGGACTGTCTTCTTCTACAGCCCCGGCGGCATCCTCATTGGCGCATCGTCGGTCTTCGATGTCGGCAATCTGGTTCTCACCACATCGGATCTCAATTACAGCACGACCGACGGCAGCTTCGACACCAGCGGCGCCTATGTCTTTCAGCCAGTCAGCGTGGCTGGCTCGCAGATCGTGGTCAGCGCAGGCGCTCAACTCGGCGCGACGACGGACGGCTCCTACATCGCCATGGTTGCGCCGGCGGTTACCAACAACGGCACCATCACTGTCAACGGTTCCGCCGCGCTCGTTGCTGCCGATGCTGCCACAATCACCTTTTCTCCCAACGGCCTGTTCGACATTCAGGTCGATTCCGGAACAAGCGCAACCGGCACAGTTGCGAGCAACAACGGTACGATAACCGGCCCAGCGGCGTCCAACCCGGACTTCTTCCATCGCATCTACATGGTTGCCGTCCCCAAGAACGACGCGATCACCATGGCCATCGGGGCCAGCAGTTCGCTGGGATTCGACATCGCAGGCGCGGCGGATGTCATTGGCAACACCGTCGTGCTGTCAGCCGGTAACGACGTGGCAGGCGGAACCGCGCAGAGCTTCGCCTCCAGCGGGGGCGGAACCGGGCTCGCAAACATTTCGGGTGGCGATGCCGACTTCACGTCGAACCTGGAAGCCCGGCTGACTGGACAGTTTCAGCTTGGCTCGGGGAGCAGCGCAGGTCTGGATTTCGCGTCCAACGTCTTTGCGAGCTCAACCGGTGGTGACGTCAGCGTCTTTGCGAATGCCGGTGGGCAGGTTTCCTTCGGCGCCAACGTCGAATTCCATGCTGATAGAAGTGGGTCGAGTGCTTCGGTTCTTGCTGTTGGCGGCAGCGCGCATCTTTATGCGACTGATGGCGGCACGATCGATGTCACGGGCGATGTGCACCTCAGCGCCAATGGCTTTGGCGCTCCAGCGATTTCGCCCGATACCAACGCCGGAGACGCGCAGGGCGGCTTTGCCAAGATCCAGTCGAACAATGGCGGCCAGATCGACATTGCCGGTAACGTCCAGCTTGATGCGATTGGCTTTGGCGGCCAGGCGCAGAGCGCGGGCACCGGCGCCGGAACCGGGACAGGCGGCACTGCGTGGATCCTTTCGACCGGTACGGGTGGTTCGCAGGTCAACATTCAGGGTACTGCACTCCTTGATGCCACGGGGCGAGGATATGACGGTGCCGGCTGTGTCACGTGCGCGCTTGACGGTGGTAGTGCGCAGGGGGGGCTTGCCGCAATTCGCGCCAACGGTGACTCCACCATAGCCATCGGCGCTGCTTCGGCACTGTCAGCCCGTGCGCAGGGGGGCAGTTCGGCAAGTGGCGCGGGCGGCAATGCCACGGGGGGGCTGATCAGCGTCTACGCGCTCGATACCGCCTCTCTGTCGCTGCAGGCTCTCGATGGTTTTGCAGATGCAATCGGTGGAGATGGTGCAACTGTCGGTGGCTCAGCGCTTGGCGGCAATGTTTCGATCTACACCATCGCCACCAGCGGCTCCGGATTGGTCATTAATGGACTGGCGCGTTTCGACGCTTCGGCCTTCGGGAGCAATGGTTTCGGATCGGTTGGATCATCAGGCAGTGCAAGCGGCGGTTCGGTCAATCTCTTCGCAAACACGACCAGTATAACGATCACTGGCGCCCTTGACGTAACAGCGAACGCCTCGGGCGCCTCTGGCACCGGTCTGACCACGCCGGCAACAGGCGGGTTCGTAGCTGCCGAAGCGCGCAACGGGGCGACCCTTTCAGCTTCATCGGGCATTTCACTGACCGCAAATGCAACCGGCGCCGTCGCGGGTGATACGGCTGATGCGGGCGACGCGACTGGCGGCACCGTCGATGTCTTCGCCAACGGCGGCACCGTCCAGACCACCGACTTGTTCATGTCTGCCAACGGCAGCGGCGGCGGTCAATTCGGCACAGGTGCCTCCGGGGACGGAACGGGTGGGCTCGCGCGGCTGCGAGTATCGACCGGAGGATCGCTGACGGCGAGCGGAGATATCGCCGTCGCAGCAACCGGACGCGGCGGGGATGCGTCTGACGGTACCGGCGCGGGAGGCGTGGGCACAGGCGGCACCGCGCGGATAGCCATGACTGGCGGACAACTATCGGGCGGCGGTTCGCTTTCCTTTGTCGCAGAAGGTTATGGCGGCCCGGGGATGATCGCCGGTTTCGGCCAGGGTGGTCTGGTCGATATTGGTATCGCTGACGCTACGTTCGCGACCAGCGGCATCTCCTATATCGGCGCGATCGGTTCAGGCGGTGACGTGTTTGGCTTTGCGTCCGGCGGCAGCGCTGGCGGCGCGACAGGCGGGGCGATTACGTTCAATGCCAACCGCAGCACGGTTCACCTCAGCCAGACTGGCAGCGTCACCTTCGAGGCGACCGGTTACGCCGGTAGCGGTCGGTCCAGCGCAGATGGGCAAGGCGGAACGATTACGTTCACAGTCGGGAGTTCGACCGTCGATTCCTTCGACGGCCTGAACCTTTTTTCCGAAGGAGTAGGTAGTGATGGCCAGTCCGGAGGAAATGGCGGCACCGGACGCGGCGGCACCATTTCTCTGAATGCCAACGCCAGTCTGACCGCGCCCACGCTTATCACCGCGCCTACAGTCTCGATCAGCACGACTGGCCGTGGCGGAACGGGCGGGACGGGTGAACCCATAGGAGAAGTCGGCGGCGACGGCGGCCTCGGGCAGGGCGGCACGATCAATCTGAATGCGGCTGTCGACGGTGGCTTGATCAGCACTGGTCAACTCAACGCAAATGCGTCCGGCGTTGGCGGCAGCGGCGCTCTGGGAACGATGAACTCTCCCACCGGTGACCGCGGTGGAAACGGCGGGGCCGCGCTTGGCGGACAGATCAATCTCAATTCTTTCGCGGCGTCAGGCGGCAGCGGAGCAGGCGGATACGAACTCGGTTTCGTCATCATCAACGCGGGTGCGCTTGGCGGCGCAGGCGGAGACGGAGGCGAAGGTCCGACGCCCGGCGCTGGCGGAAATGGCGGCTCGGCGACAGGGGGGACGATCAACCTGCTGTTCGACCGTGGCGGCAGTCTCCTCTCCTCCACTGACGGGTTCAATGCGCTTGCCGATGCCACCGGCGGCAACAGCGGAACTTGCGGCGTTACATGCAGCGCGGCTGGTGGAACGGCTGTGGGCGGCTCCATCAATCTGGGTTCGAACGGCGCGACCACCGGGAACGAGGTATCGTTCACCGCAGGCCTCAATCTTTCGGCATTCGGCAGCGGCGGCGGATCGTACGGTGCGGCAGGCGGCAATGGCACGGGTGGCAACATCGCCGTGCGGCTCGGATCGGGCCTGTCCTTCGCTGCCGACGATGTGACGATTTCGGCGACAGGCGAAGGTGGCGATCAGTTTACGTCGCTCAGCGGTGGCAACGGCGCGGGTGGTAACGCATCCTTCACCGCGTCGGGGACAAGCACCGCGGGCATCTCTGGCACATTGGCCATCTACTCGGACGGCACGGGTGGCGCTGGCCGCGATGTCGGGGCCAACGGTGGTAACGGAACCGGCGGTACAAGCCGTCTTTACAGCGACGGTGGAAGTATCACCATCGACGGCGGCGCCACCATCGAAGCGAGCGGCTTTGGTGGTGCCGGATACCTCAACGGACCGAGCGGCCTCGGCGGCGCGGGTACCGGGGGCACCGCATTGCTGACGGTCGGCACGCCTGATGACCTTGGCAACAACGGTAGCATCGACATCGGCGGGTTCACGTTCGTGACTTCCGAAGGCACTGGCGGCGACAGTTTTGCCGGCGGCGTCGGTACCGGCGGGTTCGTCGGAATTTCGGCCAGGCAGGGAACGCTCGTTCTCGGCCAGACATTCGCAACCGCTGACGGGTTTGGCGGCTTCGGCCAGTTCGGCGGCGCAGGCGGCGCTGCGCAAGGTGGCGAGGTCGAAGTGTTCGCCAACAGCGCGCTCGAAGGCGCGAGTTCTGTAACCATCAGCAATCTTGTTGCCGATTCATCGGCATTTGGGGGCTTTGGCGGATTGGCCTCGTCTCCCACCGGCAATGGCGGCGCGGGTGGCGATGCTACTGGCGGAACGGCCTTGATCTTTGGCACTGCAGGCAATGGCCAGTTGCAGATCAATTCCGTCAACGTCTCTACCGGTGGCTTCGGCGGCGGCGGGGGTGACGGATTGAACGGCGGAGCAGGTGGTGCTGGTGCCGGCGGTAGAGTCCAACTCGGAACCGCCAGCGGGCTCGCTACAGGCGCGATCAACTCCGGATCGGCCACCTTCGGGTCTGTGCTTACCAGCGCTTCGGGCGTCGGCGGGGATGGCGGTGCAGGCGATCTGTCCTTCGGAACGGGCGGCAGTGGTGCCCTTGGGGCGGCAGGTGGATCGACATTGCTCGTTCGCGGCAGCCAGGTAACCATCACAGGCAGCGGCAGTTTCAACGCCCATGGGACAGGCGGCAATGGGGGTGACGGCGCAACTGCAGGTTCCAGCGGCAATGCGACTGTAGGCACTAATGTCGCGACCGACCGGGTTTCTGGTGCGGCCCTGGTGGTTACCCACCGGTTCCAGCAGCCGGGCCAACTTGGCAGCCTGACCGCAGGCGATCTCAGCTTCAGCGCGATTGCGGTCGGAGGCACGGGGGCGACCTCTGGAACCGGCACCATCATCGGCGATGCCATCGACATGGAGATGAATGGCGGCAGCTTGACTGGTACGAATGCTTCGTTCGTCGCGATCGCCGATAACGTGGCTGCAGGCGCTCTTGCGGACTACGTTTCGTTGACCAACTCCACCGCGGACCTATCGGGCAGCCTGTTCCTCTCGACGCCCAATGCATTCTCGATCCTGCTCGATCAGTCCACGCTGACAGCCGCAAATGTGGCAATCGACGCGGGCAACTGGGTTCTTCCGGGCACGGCTCCGGCAAGCGTCGGGACTTTGACTGGCACCAATTCGCTGAGCCTCTCTTCGGGCCAGGATATTGTCGGCTATGCCAACCTGTCGACGCAGGGCTCGCTAACGCTGCAGGCACTGGGGCGGATCGATCTGGGTGCTCTCTTCGCCGTCGGCGCAATCGACGTGACGGCGGGAGGGGCCATAAGCCTTGGCGACCTGACATCCAGCGATTCCATAGATCTCGAGACGCTGGGCGTCACCGTGACCGGCAACATGACAGCAGCGACATCTGTCACCGTGCAGTCGGCCGGCAGCGTGACGACCGGCAATATCTCGGCCGGAACGGGCACGCCGAACAGCAGCAACGGCGATCTCTATTCGGTCGGGATCACGTCTGGCGGCAGCGTCCAGACAGGTTCCATCTTTGCAGCTTCGGACGCTGGAATCAGTGCCGTTGGCAGCGTGACGACGGGCTTCGTGCGAGCCTACGACACCCTGCTTCTGGCCGGAACTGGCGTCACCATCGACAGTCTTTCGATCGTCAATCGCAACCTCATTGCCAACGCTTCGATGGCCGCGCTGGGCCAGACGGCCAATGGCTTCGACAAGGAACTGGTATTTGGAGCAGCGCCCGTCGCAGTAGGTGGAGCAGTCCGGATCACAAACTCGTCCGGCTCCGGCAGCCTCACAGCAGCCGCGGGAGGCGATCTGACAACCGGCAACCTGTCGGTTTCCAACTCATTGAGATTTTCCGCGGGCGGAAGCCTGACTGTCGGGCAAGTCTCGGCGGGCTCGGGCACGCCAACCGCCAGCGGAGCGGGGCTGATCTCGATCGCGGCCGATGGCAATGTCAGCACTGGCAACCTGACCTCGAGCGGAGACGTCCGCGTTGCGTCCGGTGGCGGTCTCGGCACTGGTACCGTTGTCGGGTATGACGTACTGCTCGGCTCGGTTGGTGACCTCTCCATAACCGGTCTCAATGTCATCAACCGCGCGCTCGTCGCCAACAGTTCGATGCAGGCTTCGGGGCAGACCACGAACGGGTTCGACAAGGAACTGGTGTTCGGTGCGACGCCGGTGGCCCTGACCGGGGCGGTGACGATCTCCAACAATTCAAGCGTCGGTTCGTTGCGGATCGCCGCCGGGACCGGGGTGACCACGGGCAACGTGTTTTCTGGCGGCCGGATAGGGATAACGGCCAACGGTCCATTGACCTTCTCGAGCCTTCAGGCGCAGAACGATCGCATCGAGATTATCTCGCGCAATCAGTCGATTACCGCAGCCTCACTCGTTTCGGGAAGCGACATCCTCGCAAGTGGCGCCACGGCGCTTAATATCGGGACGGTGCGAGGCCGGGATGTGGTGCTGCTTTCAGGGGGAACCGCATCCGTCCAGACCGCTCTGGCAGGGGCCGTGTTCAGCGCGACGGGCCAACTGACGAATGCCACGGGCCGCTTGTTGATTGCGAGCAGTTCCATGCTGCCGACCACCGCGCAGCCCGGAAGTATCAACTACCCGGCAATCTTTGCGGCGACCCCGGCAGCTACCGGCAGCAATGTCACCATCGGCAATGTAGCGATTGCCGGGCGGATCGCAGTAGCCACGGAGGGCGACTTCTCCGGCGCAGGGATGCGGTCCTTCAACGACATCAAGATCGAGGCCGCCGGAACAGCGACGGTGGCACGGCGCTGGTTGGCCACGCAGGTCCGGATCGTGTCCGGCGACATTTCGATTATCGACAACGGTAACGCGACCCTTCCGACCGGCCAGACAATCCTTTCGGGTATCCAGACGGCGGAGACGGGCTTTGTCGACCTGATCTCCAATTCGACCAGGACCGCGCTGATCGGGGATGGGCTAGCCGCAAATGGCGGATACGCACTGAGCAATGCCGAGATCGGCCTCGTCTCGACCGGCGAGTTGGTCATCGCTGCGGTGGATCGCTCTGCCAACGCAACGGACATGTTGATTGGTAACGTTTCGCTGGTGGCGGGGGGAGCCATCGGATCGACCAATGTGGCGGGCACCACCGGCAGAGTCATCTTTGCCTCGGGCGAACTGCAGACGGAGATACCGGGCGGCGCAATCCGTGTTGTCGGCGCGATTACCGGGACCGGCTTTGGTCAGTCCAACGTTCTCGAATTCACGACGGGCCGTTTCGAGCTGGATGCCGCGACAGGATCGATCAATCTTACTTCGGCCAGCCAACTGGGGAGCACTGCCCCCCTTGGTGGCGTTCTGGAGATCAATGCGGACCATATCCATGTAGCGTCGGGCAGCATTCTCGAAAAACTTGCGGCAGATCCATTCTACGAAGGCCGGATCGCAGAGTTGAATGCGCCGGCATCTGTCCAGCGACCGGAAGGGGTGCTTCGCAGCCTGGGGCTGGACCTTTATCCGACAGGCACGCTCTATATCCAGAACACCGGCACGACGCTCAATCCGGCTGGCTTCCTTGCAGATGCCGACCTGACCGATGTGACCGCGCCGACCAACTCGGCGGCAGGATCAATTTCCATTGTTGTCAATGGCGCTTTCCAGACCCCTGACGGAATCGTTACCGGAGCGGCGGCACACGGCCTTGTGGTCAATTCGCCGGACGCCGACTTCACGCCCTTCACGGCTGACAGCCAGATCAACGGCTGCCTGTTCTCCGTGGCGTCATGCGCTTCTGCCATGGAGGGCCCCGATACCATCGGGTCTATTTCGGGCCAGATTGAAATTATCTCCAACGAAACGCTGGGAAGCACGCCGGCGTTTGTCGAAGAACCGTCTGGGCCGACCTCTGACGAGAATAGCGATGATCCTGCACAGGAAGAGCAGCAGCAGGAGGAGCGGGCTACCGAAGGGGAGGATGCAGCCTCCAGCCCAATCGCTCCGCCACCGCAGCTGATCGACAGCAAGCCTCTCGATCCCGTGGGGCAAATCGAGCAACCGGTGGCCGGCAGTGGCAATCCGGCCCTGATCGGGTCGGTCGTGAACGAGGACAGCGCGGAAGGAGACGCCCAGTGAACGCGCGCATAAAGACAATTCGCAGCAGCGCCATGATGGCGGCACTCCTGGCATCGGCGGCAACGCCGTTGCAGGCGGCCGAAGGGCAGCAGCCTCTGTCGATCCGCAACTCGTTCCGTGTTGGCAGCTCGGGTGTGACCTGCACCGCGCAGAATGCTCCGCTGGACAAGCGGCTGGGCGGTATCTTCGATCGTGGTTACCGGGTCAGTTGTCGAGACGCCGCCGGGGCAGTGGGCAGTCTGATTGCCGTGAGGCGGGACATCTCCATGGGCAACGAGCCCACCGGCCTTCCCGGCGTGACTTTGGCTTGCGGGGGCGAAGGCAGCGTCGCGATCGAAACGCTGGGCCGGGTTAGCGCAGTGAACTGCCGCGACCAGAACGCCAATGTCGAATACAAACGCTATGCGGTGAAGCGCGGCGGGACCACCTACTTTGTTGAAGGGCTTGCAGGCTATGATCCGGCGCTGCGACTGGCTCTCGCGAGCGTTGTCAGCGACAGTCCGGTGCCGGGCGAAATCCGCGTGGCGACGACCGAGGTCAGCGATCCTGCCGCCTTCGCGCGCGTGCAGGCGGGGCAACTGGATCGCCTCGGTGCGCGGGACGAAGGGTATTTGCGCAACAATGGCGGCCGCTTTGCCGAATCCTCGGAGTTTTTCGAGGCGTTGGCCAGTCGTGATCGCTCGACCGGTGGGGCAGGACTTGCAGAAGCCCTGGCCAATCAGGGCCTGCAGCAATCCAATCTCGGCAACTTCACGGCAGCCGACCGCCTGCTTTCACAAGCAGCTGGAGCGCTTTCGCGGGGGGACGGCGTGACGCAGCGCCTGATCCGCAACTATCGTGCAATCAACCGGCTCAACCAGCGCAAGGCTGCGGCTGCGCTGAAGGAACTGGCAACGCCCGTAAGCGCCGTCGGGGACGTCTATGACCGGACCAGCCTTGCGGCTGGGTTGATCAATGCGCCGCTGGCCGAACAGATCAACCGCGAGAGTTCGTCGCTCAAGCGGCTGGGGGCGGTCGATCCCGGGCTTACGGACCTTGAGCGCGCAGAGATCCTCGATGCGCAAGCCGATGCCCTGAAGGCAACGGCGGCGCGCGTTCAAGGCAGGCTGGATGAAGCAGTGGCAGGATTTGAAGGCGCCAGCCGGAGGCTCGAAGCGGTAAGGGGCGGGCGCGTTGCCTCCGCCGGCTGGCTGCGTGCAGAAATCCAGATAGAGCTGGCATTGCTGGCCGAAGCGCAGGGCCGCAAGGCTGACAGCGGTGCGGCTTTCGACCGGGCAATTGCCCTGATCGGTGCATCCTTCCCGCAATCACCGGCCTTGCTGGCCACGCAGGCCCGCAAAGCGGCGTGGCTTGGCCGCAGCGGCGACGAGGCCGGAGCCCTGGCGCTTTATGGAAAAGTCGTCGAGGAAAGCCTGTCGGTCCCCGATGCCGGGACGACATTGCGCGATCTGCTCGGACCCTATTTCGGGTTGCTGGCCAAGAGCAACGGACCAGATGCAGCCAAGGCAACGTTTGTGGCCTCGCAAGTGCTTCAGCGTCCGGGCGTTGCCCAGACGCAGGCAGTGTTGGCGCGCCAGATGTCAGAAGGCAATGACGAGGCAGCGGCGCTGTTCCGTCTGTCGCTGGTCCGCACCCGTGACATCGCCCGCACCGAGGCTCTGGTCGAACAGCTTTCAGCGGTTGCCATGCCTGACGAGAAGCAGAGAGCCGCGCTGGTTGCGGCGCAGGACAACCTTGCCTCATTGCGTCGCGACCAGACGGCTTTGGTAAGCAAGTTGGCGGCGTTTCCGCGCTATAACGTGCTGGCGCCGCGTGGCGTTGAGCTGGCTGAACTGCAGGCCGCACTCAAGCCGGGGGAATCCTATTACAAGCTGATGCTGGTGGGCGACCGCGCCTATGGTCTGTTTGCGACAAGTGGCGATGCGCGCGTCGTGGACCTTGGCCTGACGCCAGCGGCCTTGGCCAGGCAGGTTCAGGACATTCGCGATACGATCGTGAAGGTCGAGAATGGCCAGCAGGTCAATTATCCCTTCGACCTCGACAAGTCCCGCGCGCTCTACAAGGCCGTGTTCGGACAGGTTGAGGATTTGCTGCCCGGCACGCGTCATCTGATCTTCGAACCGGATGGCGCCATGCTGCAGCTTCCGCCAACGGTTCTGGTAACCGGCGACAAGGGCGTCGCGGAATACAAGAAGCGGATGGAGAGCCCGGACGGCGATCCCTTCGACTTCACCGGTGTCGAGTGGCTGGGCCGTGGGCGCGAGGTTTCGATTGCGGTGAGCCCGCGCGGATTTCTCGATATTCGGAAGCTCGCAGCCTCCGGGGCGCCGCGAAATTACCTGGGACTAGGGCATAATGCCAAGCCCACGCAACGGCCGATGGCGGCGGTGGCGGATGAATGCGATTGGCCGCTGGCCACGTGGCAGAATCCGATCTCGGCCGACGAGCTGTTCTTCGCGCAGAAGAAGCTCAGCCTGGGTGGTAGCGCGGTGAAGACCGATGCGCAGTTCAGCGACAGTGCCCTGCTGAGCGAAAGTGACCTCGATCAGTATCGCGTGCTGCACTTTGCGACGCACGGCCTTGTCACGGCTCCGCGCGCGGATTGCCCGGCACGCCCCGCGCTGGTGACCAGTTTCGGGGACATGGGTTCCGATGGCCTGCTGAGCTTCCGCGAAATCTTCGACCTGAAGCTGAATGCAGACCTTGTGATCCTTTCAGCCTGCGACACAGCCGGGATGGCAACGGTTGCAGCGAGCCGGGAGGCGGGCGTCACCACGGGCGGCAATTATGCGCTCGACGGGCTGGTCCGCGCTTTCGTCGGCGCGGGTGCGCGTTCGGTGATTGCCAGCCACTGGCCGGTGCCGGACGACTTCGACGCCACCAAGCGTCTGATCGGCGGTGTCATCGATTCCAAGCCCGGGCAGGAACTCGCAAGTGCTCTGGAGGGGGCTCAGGAAAAGCTGATGGACGATCCCAATACGTCCCATCCTTTCTATTGGGCTGCATTCATCATCGTGGGCGACGGCGCAAAGCCGCTGGTAACCGGCAATGCACCGATGACGACGCAGGCTTCGCGATAAGCGCAGCTTTCGATGCTGGTACGTAAAGGCCCGCAGGTGATCCTG
Source organism: Novosphingobium sp. GW835-FHT14H07 (assembly GCF_058793515.1). Taxonomy (NCBI): domain Bacteria; kingdom Pseudomonadati; phylum Pseudomonadota; class Alphaproteobacteria; order Sphingomonadales; family Sphingomonadaceae; genus Novosphingobium; species Novosphingobium sp. GW835-FHT14H07. The sequence continues at coordinate 202,439 of NZ_JBXAFX010000001.1, read as the reverse complement.
CGGGCTGAACTTTGCGGTTAACGGGCCGTCCTCAATCCTGTCGGGAACACAGGATCGGAGATGCGCAATGTGGCTTGAGAACAACGGCACGGCACGCCGCTCTCCCTACTCTGCAGGCGTTCCAGAGGGTCCGATCCCGGCGGCCTATCGCCGCGGCATCTTCAGGGCCAAGGTTAACGCCCACGAATTGACCGGTACGCACGCACAGATCGAATGTCTGGAGAATCCGAGCCCGGGCAGCATGGTATGGCTGACCTTCACGGGGCTCGAATCACGGGCGGCGATTGTCGAGGAAAGTGCAGCGTTCAGGATCAGGCTGCGGTTTGTCGAACCATTCCATCCCGCAGTGCTCGATGCCATCCTGCAGGGCAGGTTAGGCGTGTTTCACTGAGGCAAGGGCAAAGCCAGCCAACACCGGCGCAGCCGCTATGCCCTGAATGAAGGGCGGGGCATGATGCTGAATTGCTTGGAAGAAAGTGGCTCCCTGAGTAGGATTCGAACCTACGGCCGCTCGATTAACAGTCGAGAGCTCTACCGCTGAGCTATCAGGGAGCAGCCCCAGTTCCCCGGGGCAGGAGCGCGCTAATAACAGGCGATTCTCGTTTGGCAAGCACCTGTTTCGAGATTTTTGCTCAGACCATGAATTGCTCGGCGAAGATGCGGTCTTCCAGGCTCTGGCCACGGTCGAACATCAGGGTAAGGCGGTGTTCGGGCCAAGCCTTCACACGCACTTCGCGGACATCGCGCACTTCCTTCTGATCGGCCACGACGAGAACCGGCCGCTTCACCGATTCGAGCGCCTTGAACACGATCTCGTAGGTGTCGGGCAGAATCGCGCCGCGCCACCTGCGCGGACGGAAGGGACTGATCGGCGTCAGCGCCAGCATGTTCGAGGACAACGGCAGGATCGGGCCGTTGGCCGAGAGGTTGTAGGCGGTGGAGCCAGCAGGGGTAGCGACGAGGACGCCGTCGCAGGCCAGTTCGGGCATGCGCACCTTGCCGTTGACGCTGACCTCCAGCTTGGCGGTCTGGCGGGTTTCGCGCAGGATCGAGACTTCGTTGATCGCGCAGACCGAATGTTCTTCGTCCGAGTTGGTTATCGCAGTCATGCGCAAGGGCGAGACCGAGATCTGAGTGGCCTTGGCCAGTCGCTCCTCGATGCCACGGCTCGACCGGTACTTGTTCATCAGGAAGCCCACTGTGCCGAGATTGAGCCCGAAGGCCGGCACGACGTGGTCAATATCGAGCATGTGGTGCAGTGTCTGCAGCATGAAGCCGTCGCCGCCGATGACCACGGCCGCCTCTGCCTGATCGAGAGAAACCCAGTTCCTGCTCTTCAGAAGGCTCTCGTAAGCGTCCTGGGCGCGCTCGCTGGGCGAAGCTACAAGCGCAAGGCGAGTGAAGTCCGGCATCAGTATCAAAGCCCCCATCTGACGCGACTGCATCGTACCGGAGAGGGGATATGGGGCTAACTGAAGCCGCGCAATGCACAAAAGTACTGGAGCGGGGGCTTGCCGCGAACGGGGAACGCTTTGGCAAGGTTCCGCTGCTATTCGACGCATCATGCCTCACCGCCTGACCTTGCTGGATGCCGATGCTGGCCGGGATGCCCTCACTGGTTTGCCGGGACTGGCTGCGGCAAGATCGTGGCTGGCGCGGCATGAGCCGGACTTTGTCCATGCCATGCTTGTCGGTCTGCACCGCTTGAGTTCGGTCAACCTGGCTTACGGCCATGCGGGCGGAGATACTGCGCTGGCTGAAATAGGGCGACGTATCGCCGATTTTGCGGTCGACGAACTGGACCCTGGTTCCTTGGTGGCGCGCGTGGGCGGTGGCGAGTTCCTGATCGCCAGCGACGGCACTATCAGTCGTGAGCGCTGGCAGTGGCTGGCAGAAGCACTGACGCGCCGCATCTCTCGCGGTCTGCCGGTGCGGGGCGAGATGCTGCACCTGGTTCCACGAACGGCGCTGTTGCGCGGAATTCCGGGCGAGGCCGGGGCGGCAATGATCGACCGCCTGGATCAAGCGCTCGGCGCGGTACAGCAGCAAGCCGGACGCCGCATACTCTGGGCCGATGGCTCGCACCGGGCGCGAGGTCGGAGTGCGGCGCGGCTTGAAGCCGATCTGATCGGGGCCATGGCGCGGGACGAGATCGGACTCGTGTTCCAGCCACAGTATCGCGTGGCCGACGGCGTGCTGGTCGGCGTGGAAGCTCTCGCGCGCTGGGACCATCCCCAACTTGGCCGGATCGGCGCGGAGACGCTTTTCGCCCTTGCCGAGCGTGGCGATCATGTGGCGCAGCTCTCACGGCATATCGCGGGCAAGGCACTGACGGCGGCGGCGGGGTGGGGCAAGCTCGCTTTGTCCCTTAACGTGACAGCCGAGGATCTGGCAAGCGAAGCATTCGCTGCAGACTTTCGCGAGTTATTGGTCGGAACCGGGTTCGTGCCGACGAGGCTTACGCTGGAAGTGACCGAACATGCGCTGGTGGCGGACTTTGCCCAATCAGCAGCGGCGCTGGCGGAGCTCGCTTCAGTGGGCGCGCGCATGGCGCTCGACGATTTCGGGACGGGCTATGCGAACTTCCGCACGCTGAAGTCGCTGCCGCTCGATACGATCAAGCTCGACGCATCCATGGTCCGAGACGTCGACAGCGATCCGCGCGACAGGGCAATCCTGACGGCGATCGTCGCGATGGCGCGTGCGCTGGGGCTCAAGATCGTGTGCGAAGGCGTCGAGCGCGAGAGCCAGCTTTCAGTGCTGCAGCAAGAGGGCTGCGACACGTTCCAGGGTTTCCTGCGATCAGGACCGATCAGCGCGGCAGAGGTCTCCGCTTTGCTTTAGGCGGCCTTCTTCGCACGCTTCACGATTGCAGCCAGACCCTTCGTCATCTGTACCAGGCCGTTCAGGCGTCCTTCGGCCGTGCCCCAAGCCCGGGTGATGACCAGCTTGTTGTCGGGACGAAGCTTGGCAACGCCGTTGAGCCTCTCGACATAGCCGATGAGGCCGACGGGGTCCGGGAAGGTGTCCTTGTGGAAGCTGACCAGCGCTCCCTTGGGGCCGACGTCGATCTTCGCGATATTGGCGGCGATGGCCTGGCGCTTGACCTCGATCAGGCGCAGCAGGTTCTGCGTGGGCGCGGGCAGGGGGCCGAAGCGGTCGATCATCTCGGCGGCGAGGGCCTCGACGGCGTCCGGTCCTTCGGCGTCGTTCATGCGGCGGTACAGGGCCATGCGCACGGCAAGGTCGGGGACGTAGTCCTCCGGGATCATGATCGGCGCGTCGAGCGTGATCTGGGGGCTCAGTGCCTCGCGTTCGCGGGCGAGGCCGATGTCGCCGGCCTTGGCCGCAAGGATCGCATCCTCGAGCATCGACTGATAGAGTTCGAAGCCCACCTCCTTGATGTGGCCCGACTGCTCGTCGCCGAGGAGGTTGCCGGCGCCGCGAATGTCAAGGTCGTGGCTGGCAAGCTGGAAGCCGGCGCCAAGGCTGTCGAGATCGCCAAGAACCTTGAGGCGCTTTTCGGCGACTTCGGACAGCGCCATGTCCTCTGGCACGGTGAGATAGGCGTAGGCGCGGATCTTGCCGCGACCGACGCGTCCGCGCAGCTGGTAGAGCTGGGCCAGCCCGAAGCGGTCGGCGCGGTGGATGACAATGGTGTTGGCCGAGGGGATATCGATGCCGCTTTCGACGATCGTGGTCGAAAGCAGAACCTCGTACTTTTTCTCGTAGAACGCGCCCATCCGGTCCTCGACCTCGGTCGGGCTCATCTGGCCGTGTGCTGTCACGAAGCGGACTTCGGGCACATTGAGGCGCAGCCATTCCTCGAGCTCGGGCATGTCGGCGATGCGCGGCACGACGATGAAGCTCTGCCCGCCGCGCTGGTGTTCGCGCAGCAAGGCCTCGCGCATGACCATATCGTCCCACGGCATGACATAAGTGCGCACGGCAAGGCGGTCCACCGGCGGGGTCTGGATCGTGGAAAGCTCACGCAAGCCCGACATGGCCATCTGCAGCGTGCGCGGAATCGGCGTGGCAGTGAGGGTGAGGACGTGAACGTCCGCCTTCAGTTCCTTGAGCTTTTCCTTGTGCGTGACGCCAAAGCGCTGTTCCTCGTCGACGATGACCAGGCCCAAGCGCTTGAACTCGACCGACTTGGACAGGAGCGCATGGGTGCCGATGACGATATCAACCTTGCCGCTGGCCAGCCCGGCCTTGGTTTCGGCAGCTTCCTTGGCGGGGACGAGGCGCGAGAGGCGACCGATTTCCAGCGGGAAGCCGTTGAAGCGTTCGACGAAATTCGAATAGTGCTGGCGCGCCAGCAGGGTCGTCGGCGCGATGACGGCCACCTGGACACCCTGCATGGCTGCGACGAACGCCGCGCGCAAGGCAACTTCGGTCTTGCCGAAGCCGACGTCGCCACAGACCAGGCGGTCCATCGGCTTGCCCTCGGCCATGTCGCCGAGGACGTCGTCGATCGCGCGTTCCTGATCCTCGGTTTCGTCCCATGGGAAGCGGTCGACAAAGGGGCCATAGCTCGCGGGATCGACGGGTAGCACAGTGCCCTGTCGCAGGGCGCGCTGGGCCGCCGTGGCCATGAGGTGGCCGGCCATCTCCAGGATGCGTTCGCGCATCCGCGCCTTGCGGCGCTGCCAAGCCTCGCCGCCCAGCTTGTCCAATGCAACGCCATCGGCATCAGAGCCATAGCGTGAAAGGACGTCGAGGTTTTCGACCGGGATGTAGAGCTTGTCGCCACCGGAATATTCCAGCTGAACGCAATCGTGCGGGCTGTCGCCGACGCCAATGGCTTCCAGGCCGAGGTAACGACCGATGCCGTGGTCCATGTGGACGACGAGATCGCCCGGCGTAAGCGCGGACAATTCAGCCAGGAAGGCGTCGGCGTCCTTGCGCTTCTTCTTGCGGCGGACAAGACGGTCGCCAAGGATGTCCTGCTCGGTCAGCAGTTCCAGATCGTCGCTGGCAAAGCCCTGTTCGAGCGGGAGGACGACGGCGGCGGGTTTTCCCGTCGCCGCAAGGCCCAGTGCCTCCTGCCAGGTTTCAGCCATCTGCGGTGTAAACTTGCCGGCTTCCGCCAGCAGCGAGGCGAGGCGTGAGCGCGAGCCGGCAGTATAGGCCGCGATGATCGGCTTCTTGCCGCGCGTGCCCAATGCCGAAATGTACTTGGCGGCCGCTTCGTAGATGTTGGTCCCACCGGAGGTTGCGGCAGCGCGCTCCGGCGTGAAATCGTGGCTCGAAGTGAAGCCGAAATCGACAACCTGCTTCGATTCCGGCTCGGCAAAGATGGTGGTGCGGTGCACCGGCCAACCGGCAAGCGCCCGGTCCAGTTCATCGCGCGAGAGATAGAGCGCGGTTTCGGCCAGTGGACGGTAGCTGCCCGGCGCCTTGGACGAGGAATCGAGGCGCGACTGGTGATAGTCGGCAATGTCGGCAATGCGTTGTTCGGCAGCCTTGATCGCAGTCGTGTCGATCAGGACAAGGTCATCCTCGGCCAGATGATCGAACAGCGTGACGAGCCGGTCTTCGAACAGCGGGAGCCAGTGCTCCATGCCGGCAAGGCGACGGCCATCGGTGATGGCCTGATAGAGCGGATCGCCGGTGGCGTTCGCGCCAAACAGTTCGCGGTAGCGGCTGCGAAAACGCTTGATGCTGTCATCATCGAGCAGGGCTTCGCTGGCTGGCAGCAGGAGATGCGTTTCGACCGGCTGCACCGAGCGCTGCGTGTTCGGATCGAACAGGCGCAGGGTTTCAAGCTCGTCGCCGAAGAAGTCCAGCCGAAGGCCGTGGTCGAGGCCAGAAGGATAGATGTCGAACACCGATCCGCGCACCGCGTACTCGCCAGCGTCGACGACCGTGTCGGTGCGCGAATAGCCTTGGCGCTGGAGGAGTGCGATCAGGCTTTCGCGGCCGATCTCGGTGCCCGGCGAAAGCAGGCGGGTGGATGCGCGGATACGGAACGGCGTCAGGACGCGCTGGAGCGCGGCGTTGATCGTCGTGACGAGCAGTTGCGGTCCGCTGCGCTTGCGCTGCAGCCGCTGCAGTGCGGCGAGGCGGCGGGAACTGACCGATAGCGCCGGGGAGGCACGGTCAAACGGCAGGCAGTCCCACGCCGGAAAGTCGATGACTTCAAGGTCCGGCGCGAAGAATGCGGCGCTCTCGACGATGGCCCGCATTGCCGACTCGTCAGGCGCAATGAAGACGGCGCGACCTTTGGCGGCGCGGGCGAGATCGGCGAGAACAAGCGGCTGCGCGCCACGCGCGACGGACGAAAGCGTTAGCGGCGTCTTGGCCGAAAGGATGCGGGCGAGGTCGGACATGGCAGGCTTAACGCGCGAGAGGCAAAATCAGCGCGGGATCTCGACGTAGTCCAGCTTGCGCATGGCGTCCATCATCGCACCGGCATACTTTTCGGGCACAGGCTGTGTGCCGAGCGCCCATGCCATGATCTCGACGTCGTCTTCCTCGATCAGCTCTTCGAACCAGGCTACCTGCTCGGCCGACCAATTGGCGTGGTAGCGGTCAAAATAACAACCGATCATGTAGTCCGCTTCGCGCGTGCCGCGGTGCCAGGCGCGGAAGTGCAGGCGACGAAGGCTCTCGGGGGCGATTGCAGCAGGCTCGGTCATGCTCTGCCGTTAGGCCCATCGGCCCAGCGAGACAAGGGTCCTGGCCCCATGCCAAAGGGCATCCCGGCGCCTCCGGCCGAAGCCGTCCTTCCCCGCGCCGGAATGCCCCATCGCTTGGCCGCGCGAGTTACTTGCCCCGCAGCGCGGCGATGATCTCGGTGGGCTGGCGACCGACCATGTCCTTGGCCAGTTCCTTGATGATCGCGTTCTGGGTGCCCTTGCCGATCTGGTGACGCAGTTCGCCCAAGGCGCGCGGCGGAGCGATCAGCACGAGCTGGGCGATCTTGTGACCCTGCACCTGCCGGTTGAGCCAATCGGCTACCGCGGCACAGTGGGCGGTCTCGTCCTGCTGATGCGGCGATGCGTGGCTGCCGCCGCTGGAGTGATTGTGCTCGACGAGCGCAGGCGTTTCCATGGCCGCGAGTTCGGGCGTGGCTTCTGTCCCGGCGTTGCGGTAGAGTTCCCAGGCCTTGCCATCGACGACGGCAATGACGGCTCCATGAGGGATCAACATCGTTTTGCTCCTGCTTTCGTTATCTTCGAAAGCAACTCAAGCACCGGCTCAGCACCTGAACCATGCGCTGGGTCAAAAATGGCCGTGAATTTCGCTTTGGGCGGCATTGGCGAAACGTGGCCTTGCAGCCTATGTCGGGCGGGCGATGCGTCCTGACCTGCTCAACCCCCTGTTCGCGGAAAGCTCCAGCCTCAAAGGCGTGGGGCCTGGTCTGGCGCGCCCGCTCGAGAAGCTGGGGCTGACCCGCGTCAAGGATATCGCGTACCACCTGCCCGATCGCTGGGTGCTGCGCCGGGCGGTGGCCAATCTGGACGAGGCGGGGCTGGGGGAACAGATCGTGCTGCCGCTGACGGTGCGCGATTATCGCCAGTCGGCCGGGCGCGGTCCTTTCAGGGTAATGGCCGAGGATGCCGCTGGCAACTATGTCACGCTTACCTATTTCGGGCGAGCGGCCTATACCGCGAAGAAGCAGCTCCCCTTGGGCGAGAAGCGCTGGGTGGCGGGCAGGCTCGACCAGTTCGGCCAGACCTGGCAGATCGTACATCCCGATCATGTGAGCGAGGATAGCGCCGGCATGCTCGGCCAGCTGAACGAGCCGGTCTATCCGCTGTCAGAAGGGCTGACGCAGGGGCGGGTGCAGGCCTTGGTGGCGCAGTCGCTGGCGCACCTGCCCAAGCTGCCGGAGTGGATCGAGCCGGGCCTCATCGCGCGAATGGGCTGGCCGTCTTGGGACGCGGCGCTGCCGACTGCACACAAGGCCGAGGACAAGCTGGCCAAGGACCGGCTCGCCTATGACGAACTGCTGGCCAACAGCCTCGCCCTGATGCTGGTGCGGGAGAGCAACCGTGCGAAGAAGGGCACGCCGCTGCACGGGGACGGGCGATTGCGTGCAATGCTCAAGCTGCCGTTCGAACTGACTGGCGCGCAGAAGCGCTCGATTGCCGAGATCGAAAGCGACATGGCGCAAGGCGCGCCGATGCTGCGTCTGCTGCAAGGCGATGTCGGGTCTGGCAAGACGGCGGTGGCGCTCAATGCCATGCTGATCGCGGTGGAGGCGGGCGGGCAAGCCGCGCTGCTGGCGCCGACCGAAATCCTCGCGCGCCAGCATGCCGAGACTCTGACGCGGATGGCTGCAGGGACAGGCGTGAACATCGCGCTGTTGACAGGACGCGACAAGGGCAAGGCGCGCGAATCGATCCTGATGGGGCTGCTCGATGGCTCGATCGACATTTGCGTCGGTACGCACGCGATCTTCCAGGAGGCCGTCGCCTACCGCAATCTTGCGCTTGTGGTGATCGACGAGCAGCACCGCTTTGGCGTGGGGCAGCGCCTGATGCTGACCCAGAAGGCGCGGCGGACTCCGCATTGCCTGGCGATGACGGCCACACCGATCCCGCGCACGCTGACCCTGGCGCAGTACGGGGAGATGGACGTCTCGCGGCTCGACGAAATGCCGCCCGGCCGTCAGGCCATCGACACCCGCGTGATTTCGACAGAGCGCCTTGCCGACGTGGTCGAAGGAGTGGCGCGGCACATTGCCAAGGGTGCGCAGGCCTACTGGGTCTGCCCGATGGTGCGCGAGCTGGAGACGGAAGACATTGCTGCCGCAGAAGCGCGCTATGCTGCGCTGAAGGAGCGGTTCGGGGATACCGTGGTCATGGTTCACGGCCAGCTGCGGCCCGAGGCCAAGGATGCGGCCATGGAGCAGTTTGCCCGAGGTGACGCGCAACTGCTGGTTGCGACGACGGTAATCGAGGTCGGCGTCGACGTGCCTAACGCGACGCTGATGGTGATCGAGCAGGCAGAGCGCTTCGGTTTGGCCCAGTTGCACCAGTTGCGCGGGCGTGTCGGACGGGGCAGCCAGCAATCGACCTGCCTGCTGCTGCGTGGTGAGGCTCTCTCGGAAACCGGGCGCGAGCGGCTTGCTCTGATGCGAGAGACGCAGGACGGCTTTCGCCTGGCCGAGGAAGACTTGCGGTTGCGGGGCGGCGGAGAGCTGCTTGGCACCCGGCAATCGGGCGATACGCCGTTCAAGGTGGCGGACTTCGAACAGATCGCGCGGTTGCTGCCGCTAGCGCATGATGATGCACGACTGCTGATGGAACGCGACGGCGGTTTGTCGTCGCCAAGAGGGGAGGCGGCCCGCGTGCTGCTCTACCTTTTCGAGCGGGATTGGGGCGTGCAACTTCTCAGGGGCGGCTAAGAGGCTGATCCGAGGGAACGGTTGGGGCGGCGCGAAAAAGGGGTAAACGCGCCGCCCGCTCCCTGAATTGCTTACTTGCCAGCGGGCTTTGCGGCCGCTGCATTCGCACTCTGGTCGGCGCTCTTTGTAGCGTCTGCAAAGCCTTGCGCGGTCATGCCGATCATCAGACCGGAGGCGCCCTTGGCGACCGAAGTCTTCGGCAGCTTCACGCGAACCGTACCCGCATCGAGCACGAATTCGGTATCGGTCACTTCGGCCACCTTGCCGAGCTGCGTGGTGCCATCCGAGGCGTAGACCGGCGCATCGACAACGATCGCAGCAGCCGTATCAGCCTTTGCCGCTGCAGCAGCCTTTTCGGCAGCCGCATCCAGTTCGACCTTGGTCATGCCGAGGACCGGGCCCTTGGGACCAGTGCCGAGTGCGGTCAGCGCCAAGGTGGCGGTGTTCTTGCCGGTGTCGATCACGAAGTTGGGCGCGTTGACGCTCTTGATCTTGCCGACTTCGGCGCCGGCAGCATCATAGACAACAGCGCCGACGGCCGGTGTGGCCGCCGCCGGCGCGGCCGTGGTGGCTTCAGCCGTGGCCGTGGCTTCGGTGCCAGCAGCTGCGTCTTGTGCGTTTGCTGCGGTGGCGATGGGCAATGTGGCGACGAGAAGGGCAGCAGTGAGTTTGCGGATGGTCACGAATGGAGTTCCTGTCCAGTTGATTGGGTAACCCGGACAAGGTCGTCTTTGTCGTTCCGCAGCGAAACCCGGTTTGCGACTTTGCGACACGGATTTGCGGGCCAAATGTAGGAGTTGTGGCAGGTGCGCGATGAACCGAGCAGCCGCGACAAACGAAAAGGGCGACCCGAAGGCCGCCCTTTCGATCACCTTTGAAGGTGAAATGGTCGGGGAAAGAGGATTCGAACCTCCGGCCCCTGCCTCCCGAAGACAGTGCTCTACCAGGCTGAGCTATTCCCCGACCGATCCGCCAACCGGTGACCCGGCTGCGAGGCAGGGGCGCCCTATACGAAGCAGTTCCAACGCTGGCAAGCGGGTAACGCCAAGTTTTTTCGCCGGGAAATTTCGGCGGCGATTTTGCTCGAGCCCGCCCGCGCAGCTAGAAGCGAAGCCATGCCTGAACGCGCCGATTCCGCCCGCCATTACGAACAGCAGTATCTCGATCTCATGCGCGAGATCTGGGAGCGCGGAGACGAGCGGGTGGATCGCACCGGCGTGGGCACACGATCGGTTTTCGGCGCGCAATTGCGCTTCGACCTTTCCGACGGGCGCATGCCCTTGCTTACGACCAAGCGGGTGTACTGGAAAACAGCGACCCGCGAGTTTCTGTGGTTCCTGACTGGCGATACAAATATCCGCAAGCTGTGCGCGCAGGGTGTCGAGATCTGGACGGACTGGCCGCTGGACAAATACCGCAAGGCTTCCGGCGATGGCATTTCCCGCGCCGATTTTTCGGCACGCGTTGTAGAAGATGAGGCGTTCGCCCGTGAATGGGGCGATCTCGGTCCGGTCTATGGCAAGCAATGGGTAGACTGGCCGGTCTATGAACCGGCAGGCGATGACCTGTTTCGCCGGCGGGAGCATGGGGTGAACCAGGTTGCCGACGTGGTCCGCTCGCTGAGGACCAATCCCGGCAGCCGTCGCCATATCGTCGAGGGCTGGAACGTGGCCGAGCTTGACGCGATGGCGCTGCCTCCCTGCCACAAGACCTACCAGTTCCACGTCAGCGGGAACCGGCTGAATGGTCTGCTCTACCAGCGCAGCTGCGACGTGGCGCTGGGCCTGCCATTCAATCTGTGGGGTGCGGCCCTGTTCATCCGCTTGCTGGCGCAGCAGTGTGATCTCGAACCAGGAGAACTGGTTTGGATGGGGGGCGACACGCATCTCTATCTCAACCACGCCGAACTGGTTGAAACCCAGCTCGCCAGAAAGCCTTCAGGAGATCCTCGGCTTTCGATCCTGCGCCGGCCGGACTCAATCTTCGATTACAGGATCGAGGATTTTCAAGTGACCGGTTATGCGCCGCAGGGCGTGATCAAGGCCGACGTTGCGGTCTGAACCGGCAAAGGGCGTGGACTTACTGTTCGGCATCCATGAAATTGATGCACTGTCCTTCAAACAATTCATGATCCGGATTTGATCTGGCGCAAGACGATTGGATGAGAACGCCGCCATTCCCTTGCAAGCAAGGCAGGAGAATTGGCGTGGCGATCATTGGCATCAGGCGGTTGACATGGATGGTAGAGGAGGTTGAACCTTGCGTTCGCTTCTTCCGCGATTTTGGGCTGACGCTGATCGAGCAGAACGATGGCTCGGCGCTTTTCGAATCGGCCGACGGTTCTCAGTCATTGTTCTTGAAGCGCGGTCATCCCGATCTGCCCAAGGGTTCGGCGCAGACGACGAAGGGCGTCCATGAATGCGTTTGGGCGGTGGACAACGCGGAAGGGCTGGAACGCCTCAAGGCTCGCCTCGAGCGCGTCGTTGACCTGACCACTGATGCTGAGGGCGCGGTCCATTTCGTCACGCCGTTCGGGCAGGCGATTGGGCTGCAAGTGTGGCAGCCGCGTGCTGTCTTTGGCGCGCCAACCCCGCAGAATACGGTGGGCCGGATTGCCCGCCTCAACCAGCCGCGCAAATGGATTGATCGGGCGGTGCCAAAGCGCACGCACCACTGCGTCTGGACGTTTCCGGACGTGCAGGAGGCGGTGGCTTTCTATAAGGACATCCTCGGCTTCCGCATCACCGACATGCAGAAGGGCTTTGGCGTCTACATGCGGGCGGATGGCTGCTACGAACATCACAACGTGTTCCTGGCCGATGCGCACGCGCCAATGCCGGGCTTCAACGGGACGCTGAAGTTTCACCACGCCAATTGGGAAGTCGAGGATATCGACGAGCTGATGGTGGCCAAGAACTACCTCGACAGGCGCGGCTACACTTACGGTGACTGGAACTGGGGTTTCGGGCGGCACAGGCTGACCTCGGCCGCGTTCCTCTACGTGCCGTGTCCGGCGGGTGGCGAGGCAGAATACGGTGCAGATTGTGATTGCGTTGATGACAGCTGGAAGCCGCGCATCTGGGACGGCGCTTTCGGAACAGCGATATACATGACCAACCTGCCGGACTTCATGAAAGGCGAACCCAATTGGGACGTGCGATATGCCGGGCCTGACGAGTTGCGATATCACCCGGCCGAAATGGCTCGTCTCTTGGACGCGGCCGAATAACCATGCATGGCATTGATTGGGGGGCATCCATGGATTGCCTTTGTCCTGCAACGGTCCATCTCTTATGCGCCCTTACGGTGCAAGCATATGGGAGAGGGTGTTACCGACATGGACGTGACGTTATACGTGCTGGCTGACCAAGGCAGTCCTGTCGCTCGCGCATGAGTGGTCTGTTCGATCTTTCTGGCAAAGCGGCCATCGTTACCGGCTCCACGCGTGGGATTGGTCGCGCGATTGCAGAGGCGCTTATCGCAGCCGGCGCAAGAGTGATGATCTCGAGCGAGGACCCGGCCGATACTGCGCGCGTGGCCGCGGAGCTGGGCATGCCGGGTTGCCCCTGCGACGTGAGCGATGACGCAGCGCTGGCCCACCTAGTGGCTGAAAGCCTCGAGGTTTTCGGGCGGATCGACCATCTGGTTTGCAATGCCGGAATCACCGGTAATCCGGGTTCGTTCGCGCAGATCGACATGGACGATTATGCTCGTGTCATGGCAATCAATCTGCGGAGCCAGGTCGTGCTGTGCAATCTTGCCCTTCCGCATATCGCGGCGAGCGGCGGCGGTGCGGCCTTGCTGATGGCCAGTCTCTCGGCTCTGCGAGGCAACCTTAGGATCAATGCCTACGCTCTTGCGAAGGCGGGCGTAGCGCAACTGGCACGCAATCTCGCTGTGGAGTGGGGACCTAGCGGAGTGCGGGTCAATGCCATCTCTCCCGGGTTCATCGCCACGGAACTTTCGCAGCCGTTGCTTGATGATGCCGCTTTCATGGCGCGTCGCATGGCGATGACACCATTGCGTCGTCCTGGAACGCCGGATGAAGTGGCGGGCGCTGCGGTGTTCCTCGCTGCGCCGGCCGGCGCGTTTGTCACCGGCCACAATCTCGTGATCGATGGCGGAACTCTGATCACTGACGGCAGCTGACCGGAGCATCGGGCTCCTGTTGGAACAAGAGGCGCTTCGGCGCTTTGTGATCCTCGGACGATATATTAGCCTTGCTAGAAAAGACCTTTTTCGATCCGCCGGACGGCGGAAGCGAGAAAAGCTCTGTGAAATAAAATAACAAGAGTATATAACTTTGCGTCTGTCATGCTTTCCCATATGGAAAGCGCGATTCGATGTGGGAGAGTTCAGATGCAGGTCTTCGCAGCATGAGCGGAAGCGTGCGCGGCAACATGGCGCCGTTGGCGCTGCATGTGCCGGAACCGAAGTTCCGGCCGGGCGACGAGGTCGATTATTCGCACCTCGAAATCCCGCCCGCCGGTGCGCAGCCGCGTCCTGACGAGCAGTGCACCGCAGCTGAAACGCAGGGGCTGTGTTTCGACCTGGTTCGCGTGCTGGGCGACGATCATCGCGCAATCGGGCCATGGGATCCGAAGCTCGATGCCGAAACCTTGCGGCGGATGCTTCGCACCATGGCGCTGACCCGGGCCTTCGATGACCGCATGTATCGCGGCCAACGGCAGGGCAAGACCAGCTTCTACATGAAGTGTACGGGGGAAGAGGCAACCTCCGTGGCCCCGGCAATGGCCTTGGCATCTGACGACATGGTCTTTCCGAGCTACCGCCAGCAGGGTATCCTGATTTCGCGGAGCTACCCGATCGTCGAGATGATCAATCAGATCTACTCGAACCGGGCGGACAAGCTGAAGGGGCGTCAGCTGCCGATCATGTATTCGGCGCGGGAGGCTTCGTTCTTCACGATCAGCGGCAACCTTGCGACGCAATATCCGCAAGCGGTGGGCTGGGCGATGGCCAGCGCGATCAAGGGTGACACCCGGATTGCGGCCACCTGGATCGGCGAGGGATCGACGGCAGAGGGGGACTTCCATTCAGCGATGACCTTCGCAACCGTCTACAACGCGCCGGTCATCTTCAATGTCGTCAACAACCAGTGGGCGATCTCTAGCTTTTCGGGATTTGCCGGCGCCGAGCGTACCACCTTTGCCGCTCGCGCAATCGGTTATGGCATGGCTGGGCTGCGGGTGGACGGCAACGACCCCCTGGCAGTCTATGCGGCCACCAAGTGGGCAGCAGACCGCGCTCGATCGAACGCCGGGCCCACGCTGATCGAGCACTTCACCTATCGCGCCGAGGGCCATTCGACCTCGGACGATCCTGGCCAGTATCGTTCGGCGCACGAGCGTGAGGAGTGGCCGCTTGGGGATCCGATCAATCGGCTCAAGCAGCATCTGATCGCGCTCGGCGAATGGTCCGACGAGCAGCACGCCGCGATGGATCGCGAACAGATGGACATGGTCAAGGCCGCGACCAAGGAAGCTGAAAAGAACGGCATCCTCGGCCATGGGCTGCATCACCCGTTCCACACCATGTTCGAAGACGTGTTCGAAGACTTGCCCTGGCACCTTCGGGAGCAGAGCGAGCAGGCAATTCACGAGCGTCGGGTCAAATGGCCAGAGTGGTCCGAGGAGGGGAAGCAGCCATGACCCACGAAGAATCGCCGGTCAGCCTCGCCGAGGCTCCGACCCGCCGTCTCAACATGATCGAGGCAATCAACGATGCGCTCGACATCATGATGGAGCGCGATCCCAACGTTGTCGTGATGGGAGAGGATGTCGGCTATTTTGGTGGCGTGTTCCGCGCCACTGCGGGCCTGCAGAAGAAGTACGGCAAGACCCGCGTGTTCGACACGCCGATCAGCGAGTGCGGGATCATTGGCGTGGCTGTCGGCATGGGCGCTTATGGCCTGCGCCCCGTGCCCGAGATCCAGTTTGCCGACTACATCTATCCGGGGCTCGACCAGTTGGTGTCGGAAGCGGCACGCTTGCGCTATCGTTCGGCCGGCGAGTTCATCGCGCCGATGACCGTGCGCTCGCCGTTCGGCGGCGGCATCTTCGGGGGGCAGACGCATAGCCAGAGCCCCGAGGCGCTGTTCACGCATGTCGCCGGCCTGAAGACGGTCGTGCCGAGCAACCCGCACGATGCAAAGGGCCTGCTGATCTCGGCGATCGAGGATAACGATCCGGTGATCTTCTTTGAACCGAAGCGCATCTATAACGGCCCGTTCAATGGCTATTACGACAAGCCGGTCGAGCCGTGGTCGAAGCATGCCGACAGCGCGGTGCCTGAAGGCTACTATTCGATTCCCCTGGGCAAGGCCCGCATCGTCCGTCCGGGCAACGCTTTCACGGTCTTGGCCTACGGCACCATGGTCCACGTGGCCGCCGCGGTTTGCGCGGAAAAGGGCGTTGATGCCGAGATCATCGACTTGCGCACCCTGGTTCCACTCGACATCGAGACGGTGGAAAAGTCGGTGGAAAAGACCGGCAAATGCCTGATCGTCCATGAAGCGACGCGCACTTCCGGCTTCGGTGCAGAACTCTCGGCTCTGGTTCAGGAGCGCTGCTTCTATCACCTCGAAGCCCCGATCGAGCGCGTGACGGGTTTTGACACCCCCTATCCACACAGCCTCGAATGGGCCTACTTCCCAGGCCCTGTCCGCATCGGCGAGGCCATCGACCGCCTTACGAAAGCCTGAAGCCATGGGAACCTATACATTCCGCCTGCCCGACATCGGCGAAGGTATCGCCGAGGCCGAGATCGTGGCCTGGCACGTCGCCGTGGGCGACATGGTCGAGGAAGATGGCCGCTTGGCCGACATGATGACCGACAAGGCAACGGTCGAAATGGAAAGCCCCGTGGCGGGCAAGGTCGTCTCGATCGCGGGCGAAGTCGGTGATGTGGTAGCGATTGGTTCGGCACTGGTTGTCATCGAGACCGAAGGGGAAGGGGAGGCGCAGGCGTCTGCTGCGGCGCCAGCCCCTGCGCCCGCGCCCAAGGCGGAAATCGTTGAAGAGCGCATCGAGGTCGAGACGTCGGACGCTGGCGACGCGTCGCGGGTCGAGGCAGCTTCACCGCCGCCACCTTCACCACCGCCACCTCCGCCTTCCCCGGCAGCGCCCAAGCCTGCTCCCGCGCAGGCGGTCGAGCAAGTTCGCCGCGGCTACGATGCCAAGGTCCTCGCGAGCCCGGCCGTCCGCCAGCGTGCGCGCGATCTCGGCATCGATCTGTCCGAAGTGCGCCCGTCCGAGGAAGGGCGCGTGCGCCATGCGGATCTCGACCAGTTCCTCGCCTACAATGCAACGGGGGGCTATCGCTCCGCCGGTCCGGAGCGTGGCGACGAGGTGATCAAGGTCATTGGTATGCGCCGCCGCATTGCCGAGAACATGGCGGCATCAAAGCGCCACATTCCGCACTTCTCCTATGTCGAAGAGTGCGACGTTACGGCACTTGAAGTGATGCGCGAACAGCTCAACAGCAGCCGCGGCGACAAGCCCAAGCTGACGATGCTGCCGCTGCTCATCACCGCGATCTGTCGTACCCTGCCGCAATTCCCGATGATCAATGCCCGCTACGATGACGAAGCTGGCGTGGTGACCCGTTACGGAGCGGTCCATCTCGGCATGGCGGCGCAGACGCCAGCGGGCCTGATGGTGCCGGTGATCCGCAATGCTCAGTCCCTCAACCTGTGGCAGCTTGCGCGCGAGATTGGCCGTCTTGCTGAAGCGGCGCGTAATGGCAGCGCCAAGTCGGACGAGCTTTCGGGCTCGACCCTCACCGTCACGTCGCTTGGACCCCTGGGCGGCGTGGCGACGACCCCGGTGATCAACCGGCCCGAAGTCGCCATCATCGGACCCAACCGGATAATCGAGCGGCCGATGTTCGTGCCCGACGGCATGGGTGGCGAGCGCATCGAGAAGCGCAAGCTGATGAACATCTCGATCAGCTGCGACCATCGCGTGGTCGACGGCCACGATGCCGCAAGCTTTGTCCAGGCAATCAAGAAGCTCATCGAAACGCCGGTGCTGCTACTGGCGGACTGATGTGATAGATGTGCGGATCGGAGGTACACATGCCGACGACCGATCCGCGCATCGATCAGCATATCGCGAATGCAGGAGCATTCGCTCGACCGGTTCTCGAGCATTTTCGGGCGCTGGTGCATCGCGAGGTGCCCGAATGCGTCGAAGCCATCAAGTGGGGCATGCCGCACTTCACGTTGGGCGGAAAGAACCTGGCAGGCATGGCGGCCTTCAAGGCCCATGTCTCGATCTTCTTCCATAACGACGAGGTAGCGGGCGGGACGGGTCCGTTTCGCAGGATCGCATCGCTCGAGAATTTCCCGGACGAGGCCACTGTTGTCGAACGACTGAACTCCGCCGCCGCCCGGCTTTCTGCGCCAAAGGCAAAGTTGCCGCGCGCTTCCCCCAAGCCAGTGCCGGAACTCCCCGAACCCTTCAGCGCCGCTCTGGCAGTCGCTGGGCAAGCAGAGCGCTTTGCGGCAATGCCTCCCGGTCAGCGCCGGGAGTACATCGAATGGATCGTCGAGGCGAAGACCGAACCCACGCGGGACAAGCGCATTGCGCAGGCGGTCGAATGGATTGGCGAAGGCAAGAGCCGCAATTGGAAGTACCAGAATTGCTGAAGGCACAGGCAGCGAGAAGAAAATGTCGATCGAGGCCAAATGCTCGTGGTTGAGCGTTGACAGCCTGCAAAAGCTGCCATAGAGGCGGCGCTCCCAACGGCGAGCGGGTGTAGCTCAGTTGGTTAGAGTGCCGGCCTGTCACGCCGGAGGTCGCGGGTTCGAGCCCCGTCACTCGCGCCATTGGGATGATGAAGAAGGCGCCTCCGGGCGCCTTTTTCTTTGTGCGCCACGCGGCGCTCCGTTGTGGAAAAATTCCCGCTTTCAAGCCCGTTGACAGCCCACACGGCCTGCCATAGAGGCGCGGCTTCCAAGAGGTACGCGGGTGTAGCTCAGTTGGTTAGAGTGCCGGCCTGTCACGCCGGAGGTCGCGGGTTCGAGCCCCGTCACTCGCGC
>NZ_JBXAFX010000001.1:0-183918 GCF_058793515.1 Novosphingobium sp. GW835-FHT14H07 | reverse complement strand
GTAGCGGGTGTAGCTCAGTTGGTTAGAGTGCCGGCCTGTCACGCCGGAGGTCGCGGGTTCGAGCCCCGTCACTCGCGCCACCACTTGGGGAAGTGCCTTCGCGGCACTTTTTTGACGTTACGCGGGTGTAGCTCAGTTGGTTAGAGTGCCGGCCTGTCACGCCGGAGGTCGCGGGTTCGAGCCCCGTCACTCGCGCCACGTCAGATGCGATGCAAAGGGCGCCTCAGGGCGCCCTTTCGCGTTCAGAGCGCCTAACCCTTGAACGGCGCGGTGTCGAAGTAATCGCGCCACTTCACGATCTTGCCCTCAAGCACCTCGAAAATACCCATTAGGCGCAGGGATACGAAAGTCTCGCCTGCAGCGTTGATCATGTGATCGACCCGCTCGGTCAGGACCGTATTGCCGTTGGCAGCAATCGCCAGCATGTCGACCTTGATGCGCGCAATCCCCATGTCGTTTTCGAAGCCTGCGACCAGCGCAAGGCCTTGCTCGATGCCGATGGTGTGGGTCATCCCCACGTTTTCGTAATCGGTCTGCTCTGTGAAGTATTCCCGCACTGCAGCGGCAAATCCGCCGGGTTGCTCCCACATCGCGCAGAAGGCCTCGACGGTTTCAATTGGACCAGGCATGCCATTCTCCCCTTTGCGTTAGGCAAAAGGGTAAGGAATCGCGTTGCACTGTCCAGCAACCTTTGCGCTCAACCCCAGCGGCCGGTTTCCATCCAGATCAGGAAGCGCCGCAGCGGCAGGAGCCAGACGGTTCCAAGCACGATGTAGGCAAGGGTCTGCAGCAGGACGTGCCATTGCCCGATGACGCCGGACAAAGCAGCAACGCCCAACGCATAAACGATCAGGCCCAGGACCAGACCGAGAATGCCAATGGGCTTGCGCCAGGTCGGCTTGTAATCTTCCCTCACCTTTGGCGCTCCCACGGACCATAGATTCGCGTCGGCGTTACCACGGCATGCAGCGAGGCGTCATGCGCCTCGCGGGGCAGGTGCTCGACCAGCTGGCAGTCCCAGGCAAGGCCGATGGGAAGGGTGGACGGATGCGCTTCAAGCCAGCGGTCGTAATGACCGCCGCCCTGGCCAAGGCGCCCACCATCGGCGCTGAAAGCAACCAGGGGCACGAAAAGCACTTCGGGCACAACCTCTGCGGCATCCTCTGCTGGTTGGACTATGCCCTTCCACGGTCCGGGCGCGAGCAGTTCGTCCACCCACGGCGAACTCCACTCGCGAAACACCATCGGCGACGAGCGGTCGGCAAACCACGGCAGTGCGATCTTGTGACCGGCCTCATGCAGCACCTGCGCGTAGGCGGTTGCCGGTGCCTCTGCCGGGCCGGCGAGATAGATCCCGACGGTCGCTCCTTCCGGTACCATCGCCATGACGGGCGAGGGCGGCCGGCGGAACATCAGCGCCTTCACGCGGGCATCGAGCGCTGCGACGTGGGCATTGCGCCGCGCTCTAAATTCGGTGCGCAACGCATTCTTGGCTTCCACAAGGTGCTCCGGACAGAAAGGAGGGGTGACGGGCCCACCATGGGTCGTTTGCTCGGAAAATCCTCTGACGCCTCGACGTCAGGTGGGGACCGCTTGCCCGGGACCAGGATCCCAGACAGGGGCAGCCCCCTTGGATTGCTTATAGCCTCAGGGATGTTCATGCGGCTCGTGCCGGGCAGATCCCGTCACGACCTAGTTAGGCGCTGACCGGCCCTTGCTCAAGGGCGGCAGCGAGTTTTTCGATGCGTTCTGCCAATGCGTTGACGCGATCGACCATTGCAGGGTCGATTTCCGTGCTTTCGATCGAGGCGGGAGCGGGCGTTACCGGTTGTCCGGCATCAGGGGCAGGAGCGCCCTTGTGCGCTTCGTGCAGCTCGTCTGCCATCATCAATGCCGCGAACAGAAGCATCCGCGTCTCGCTTTGCTGGCCACCGATCTTGCGAGCACGTTCGTCGACCATGCGGCCGAGCATCTCGATATGGGCTTCCTCGCCGTCAGCGCAGGACACCGCGAAGTTGCGGCCGCCGATCGGTAGACTGACGTTGCTCATGACAGGGGGCTCATGATCGGGGGCTCATTTCGGAAGACCTGCCAGCAACAGATCAAGCTGTCGCAATTCCTGGGCGACCGTGTCCTTCAGGCGTCGATGACGAACCTTGAGCAGCGCCAGCTCTTCGCCCGCTGCAGCCCCTGTGGTTCCCTGTTGCGCGACCACTCCTTCGACCCGCACGAGCGCCTGCTCAAGCCGGTCCAGAGCGGCGCCGAGTGCTTCCGTCGCCATGGCTTGGCACGCTAGCACAATCGCATGGACGCGCAACACCATGGCAGGACTGCGCCGGGGAAAGTCGGGCGCAGAAGCTCATATTGTGCATCTGCAATAAAGAAGCCGCCCTGCCAGCCTTGACCCTTGGCCCCATGGTGACCAAAGAGACCCCGCTCCGAATCACCGGATTCATGCGGCCACAGCCGTTCGGCCGCTCGCAGGGAAGGGCTTTTTCAGCATGACACGCGATTCCACCGCGCTGGCTCCCATGGCCAACGCGATCCGTGCGCTTGCCATGGACGCGGTTCAGGCAGCCAATTCCGGTCACCCCGGCATGCCCATGGGCATGGCCGACGTGGCGACGGTGCTGTGGACGCAGTTCCTGAAGCACGATCCTGCCGCGCCGAAGTGGTCCGACCGTGACCGCTTCATCCTGTCGGCCGGTCACGGCTCGATGCTGATCTATGCGCTCCTTCACCTGACGGGCTACGAAAGCCCGACGATGGAGGACATCCGCAAGTTCCGCCAGATCGACAGCGTCTGCGCCGGCCACCCCGAGAACTTCCTGATCCCGGGCGTCGAATGCACCACCGGCCCGCTGGGGCAGGGCCTTGCCATGGCCGTCGGCTTCGCGATGGCCGAGCGTCATCTCAACGCGCAGTTCGGTGATGACCTGGTCGACCACCACACCTGGGTTGTCGCCGGTGACGGGTGCCTCATGGAAGGCATCAACCACGAAGCCGTGGGCCTTGCCGGGACGCTCAAGCTCGGCCGCCTAAATGTCCTGTGGGACGACAACAAGATCACCATCGATGGCGACACGTCGCTGTCGACCACCGAAGACATCCTCGGACGCTACACTGCTTCAGGCTGGCACGTGACCTCGTGCGACGGTCATGACTTTGCCGACATCGCCCGCGCCCTTGCCGAAGCCAAGGCAGATCCGCGTCCGTCGCTGGTCGCCTGCCGTACGGTGATCGGCAAAGGTGCGCCCAACAAGCAGGGTGGCCACAACGTTCACGGCGCGCCGCTCGGCGCTGACGAAATCGCCGCCGCCCGCGAATATCTTGGTTGGACTTCGGCGCCGTTCGAAATCCCGGCAGATATCCTTGCCAACTGGCGCACGTCGGCAGAAGCCGGCAAGGCCGCTCGCGCCGAGTGGGAAAAGCGCGCTGCGGCCAACCCGCAGTCCGCCGAACTCGCCCGCCGCATGGCAGGTGACCTTCCGGCCGATACAGGTTTCGATGCCTACATCCAGTCGCTGATCGCCACCCCGCCCAAGGTTGCGACCCGCAAGTCCAGCGAAATGGCGCTCGAGGCGTTCACTGCAAACGTGCCCGAGATGGTCGGTGGTTCGGCGGATCTTACCGGTTCGAACAACACCAAGACCAAATCGACCGCCCCGTTCACGCCGGAAAGCTACGACGGCCGCTATGTCTACTACGGCATCCGCGAGTTCGGCATGGCCGCCGCGATGAACGGCATGGCGCTGCACGGCGGAATCATTCCCTACGGCGGCACCTTCCTGGTGTTTTCCGACTATTGCCGCAACGCCGTGCGCATGTCGGCCCTGCAGCACGTTCGCGCGATCTACGTGTTCACCCACGATTCGATCGGCCTTGGCGAAGACGGCCCGACCCATCAGCCGGTCGAGCATGTCATGAGCCTGCGCATGATTCCGAACCTGCTGGTGTTCCGCCCGGCCGACGCCATCGAAACGGCGGAAGCGTGGGCCCTGGCGCTGGCCAACAAGGATCGCCCGTCGGTCCTCGCGCTGACCCGCCAGAACCTGCCGCCAGTCCGCTTCGACGCCGAAATGAAGAGTGCCAAGGGCGCCTATCGTCTCGTCTCGTCCTCGGCCGCACGCAAGGTCGTGCTGCTGGCAACCGGCTCCGAAGTCGAAGTGGCGATGAAGGTTGCTGCAGCTCTGGAAGAAAAGGGCCTCGGCACCGACGTTGTCTCGGTTCCGTGCTGGGAACTGTTCGACGAACAGGACGCCGCCTACAAGGCAGACCTCCTGCCTGCCGACGCGCTCAAGGTCTCGATCGAGGCTGGCGTCACTCTTGGCTGGCAGAAGTATGTCGGTGATGGCCTGTCGATCGGCATCGATACCTTCGGCGCTTCGGCTCCGATCGACGCCCTCTATGATCACTTCGGCCTCACCGCCGAAAAGATTGTCCCGCAGATCCTCTCGCGGGTTTCGTAATTCAAACAGGAGATACCTGACATGGCGATCAAGGTTGCAATCAACGGTTTCGGACGCATCGGGCGCAATGTCGCCCGCGCCATCCTCGAACGGCCCGATTGCGGCCTTGAGCTGGTCTCGATCAACGACCTGGCCGATGCCAAGGCCAACGCCCTGCTGTTCAAGCGCGACAGCGTCCACGGCGCGTTCGCGGGCGACGTTTCGGTCGACGGCAACGATCTGATCGTCGATGGCAAGCGCATTCAGGTGACCGCCGAGAAGGACCCGGCCAACCTGCCTCACGCCGCCAACGGCATCGACATCGCGCTGGAATGCACCGGTTTCTTCACCGATCGCGCCGGCGGCCAGAAGCACCTCGATGCAGGCGCCAAGCGCGTGCTCATCTCGGCACCGGCCAAGGGTGTCGACCTGACCGTCGTCTATGGCGTGAACCACGACAAGCTGACCGGCGATCACCTGATCGTCTCGAACGCCTCGTGCACGACCAACTGCCTCGCGCCGATGGCCAAGGTCCTGCATGAATCGATCGGCATCGAGCGTGGCCTGATGACCACGATCCACTCGTACACCAACGACCAGAAGATTCTCGACCAGATCCACAAGGACCCGCGTCGTGCCCGTGCCGCTGCCATGAACATGATCCCGACCAGCACCGGCGCCGCCGTTGCCGTGGGTGAAGTTCTGCCCGATCTCAAGGGCAAGCTCGACGGTTCGTCGATCCGCGTCCCGACCCCGAACGTCTCGGTCGTTGACCTGACCTTCACGCCGAAGCGCGACACCACCGTCGAAGAAGTCAACGGGCTGCTCAAGGCCGCTGCCGAAGGTGCTCTGAAGGGCGTGCTCGGCTACACGGAAGAGCCGCTGGTCTCGATCGACTTCAACCACGATCCGCACTCGTCGACCATCGACAGCCTCGAGACCGCCGTGCTTGAAGGCAAGCTGGTTCGCGTCCTGT
This sequence comes from Novosphingobium sp. GW835-FHT14H07, assembly GCF_058793515.1. Lineage (NCBI taxonomy): Bacteria > Pseudomonadati > Pseudomonadota > Alphaproteobacteria > Sphingomonadales > Sphingomonadaceae > Novosphingobium > Novosphingobium sp. GW835-FHT14H07. The sequence goes on along the minus strand of NZ_JBXAFX010000001.1, from coordinate 178,494 downwards.
CGTGGTACGATAACGAGTGGGGCTTCTCCAACCGCATGCTCGACACCGCGGGCGCGATGGCGAAGTTCCTCTGAGGAACTGACGCGATGAGCGGGCGTCTCGGAGGCATTGCACGGCATGACCGGCCGCGCGGGCCTATCGAGACGCTCGATCACGTTTCCGTCACGCGCGAACTTGGTGTTCGCGGTGACCTGCGCGGGGCAATCCGTCCCGGCAAATCCGGTCGCAGGCAGGTCTCGCTGATCGAAGCCGAAAGTTGGGATGCCGCGCTGGCGGACCTCAAGCTGACCGCAGATCAAATGCTTCCCTGGCACGTGCGCCGAGCGAACCTGCTGGTCCATGGCATCCGCTTGCCCCGCGAGGCGGGGAAGGTCATCGCCATTGGCAAGAGCCTGCGGATCCAGACAACCTGCGAATGCGACCCGTGCAGCCGCATGGACCAAATACTGCCCGGCCTGAAACTTGCGCTGATGCCTGACTGGCGCGGCGGGGTGCTCGGCCGGGTGATCAGCGATGGCGAAATTGCCGTCGGCGACGAAGTGAGGATCGAGGAATGAGCTTCAAGACTCTGGACGATATCGGCGATCTGACCGGCAAGACCGTGCTGGTTCGCGAGGACCTCAACGTGCCGATGCAGGACGGCGTGGTGAGCGACGACACGCGCCTTCGCGCCACCGTTGCCACGCTGAACGAGCTATCGGACAAGGGCGCCAAGGTTCTGGTGCTGGCGCATTTCGGCCGTCCGAAGGGGCAGCCTTCGGAAGAATTCTCACTGAAGAAGCTGGCAGAGCCATTGTCTCACGTGCTGGGCCGCCCCGTCAGCTACATCGACTGGGAAGGCGACAAGGCTGCGGTCGCGGCACTTGCGCCGGGGGCTATCGCGGTGCTTGAAAATACCCGCTTCTTCGGCGGCGAGGAGAAGAACGATCCGGCTGTGATCGAGCGCTTCGCCAGCCTCGGCGATATCTACGTCAACGATGCCTTCTCGGCTGCACACCGCGCCCACGCCTCGACCGAAGGCCTGGCCCACGTGCTGCCCGCTTACGCTGGTCGCGCCATGGAGGCCGAACTCAAGGCTCTGCAGAAGGCCTTGGGCGAGCCGGAACGTCCGGTCGCGGCCGTTGTCGGCGGTGCCAAGGTCTCGACCAAGCTCGACGTGCTCAAGCATCTTGTGACCAAGGTCGATCACCTGATCATCGGTGGTGGCATGGCCAATACCTTCCTCGCCGCGCGCGGGGTCAATGTCGGCAAGTCGCTGTGCGAACACGACCTGACCAGCACCGCCGAGGAAATCCTCGACAATGCCGACAAGGCGGGCTGCACTGTCCACCTGCCCTACGACGTGGTTGTGTCCAAGGAATTCGCGGCCAACCCCGCCAGCTTGCGTACCTGCAACGTCCATGAGGTTGCCGAGGATGAGATGATCCTCGACGTGGGGCCTGCCGCCGTCGAGGCTCTGGGCGACGCGTTGAAGACCTGCCGTACGCTGGTGTGGAACGGTCCGATGGGCGCGTTCGAGACCGAGCCGTTCGATGCAGCCACTGTCGCTCTGGCCAAGACGGCCGCTGCGCTGACAAAGGAAGGGTCGCTGGTTTCTGTTGCCGGTGGTGGAGACACTGTGGCCGCGCTCAACCACGCCGGTGTTGCCGCCGATTTCAGCTACATATCGACGGCCGGCGGTGCGTTCCTCGAATGGATGGAAGGCAAGGAACTGCCGGGCGTGGCAGCCCTCGAACGCTAAAAAATTCCGGAGCGCGTGTTGCACTGCGGCACGCGCTCCTTTATGGCGCATAACCGCATAGGTATGCGCCATTTCAGACGCTTTTCGATCTTCGGGAGCGTCTTTCAAAAGCGCTTTTACGCATAGGTATGCGGAGACGGAATTCCGCCGTTTCTGCAAGGAACAGGACCCGCTGATGAACACGACCGAAATGACCGCGAAGATGGCCTCGGGCAACGGCTTCATTGCCGCACTTGACCAGTCGGGCGGTTCGACGCCGAAGGCTCTCAAGGGCTATGGCATCGAAGAAGGCGCGTGGGCCTCGGAAGAGGAAATGTTCGGCCTGATCCACGAAATGCGCGCCCGCATCATTCGTTCGGATGCTTTTTCGGGTGAGAAGGTCATCGGCGCCATCCTGTTCGAGCGTACGATGGACGGCACGGTTGATGGCAAGTCCGTTCCGCAGGCGCTGATCGAAAAGGGCGTCGTGCCCTTCATCAAGATCGACAAGGGCCTCGAGGACGAGGCAAACGGCGTCCAGCTGATGAAGCCGATGCCGACACTTGACGACCTGCTGACCCGTTCGAAGGCTCTTGGCGTCTATGGCACCAAGGAACGCTCGGTCATCAACTCGGCCAACCGCGAAGGCATTGCTGCCGTGGTTGCGCAGCAGTTCGAAGTCGGCAATCAAGTGCTCAGCCACGGCATGATGCCGATCATCGAGCCTGAGGTAAACATCAAGAGCGAGACCCGCGCCGAGTGCGACGCGATCCTGCTGGAAGAAATCCTCAAGAACCTTGATGCCCTGCCCGAAGGTACGCAGGTGATGCTCAAGCTGTCGCTGCCGATCGTGCCGTGCACGTTCGACCCGCTCGTCGCGCACCCCAAAGTGCTTCGCGTGGTGGCCCTGTCGGGCGGATACAAGCGTCCCGAGGCTTGCGTCGAGCTTGCCAAGAACACCGGCATCATCGCCAGCTTCAGCCGCGCCCTGCTTGAAGACTTGCGTCACCAGATGACCGACGCGGAATTCGACGCTTCGCTCGCTGCGGCAATCGACGAAATCTATACCGGCTCGACGCAGAAGACTCTCGTCGCCGCCTGATTACCGTTTGAGAGGACGGAAAGGCCACCCCGTCACCGGCACAGCCGGGGCGGGGTGTTTTATTGTGCGGTGTTATCGCGCGACGCTGAAGTGAAACAGGTAGTCCGATGGCTTCAGCTTCTTGCCAGCAAGACGGCCGGGCTCGACTGTATCGAGCATGATCCCGTCGATCGGCTCCCCAAGAGTGAAGCGCCTGGTCTCAAACGTGCCGCCGCGCTGCAGGGTTGCTTCGACGATCACGCGGCCAGCCCAGACGCAACGCGCATTCATCGGACAACGGCTGTCTTCGATCAGCGAATCGACGCGGACCTTGTCGGCGCCGACGAGCGTTGTCTGGCCAACCATCGCGTTCCCATCGGTGCGTTCTGGTTTCGTGGTGGTGGCGCAGGCGGCAAGAGCAACCGCAGGGACAAGGGCAAGGAAGGCTTTGGTCATCCCCCGACAATGCTCCCGCCGGATGAACCGTTCCGGAACCGAAGTTGCAGCAGCGACGGCTAACCGATAAGGCGCGCGCCATGGCAAAGCTTTCCTCCGAACTCTACCTGATCTCGCCCCTCGATGTTGCGGGCACTTTTCCTGACAGGCTCGTGCGCGCCCTTGATGCAGGGCCGGTGGCCGCATTCCAGTTCCGGGTGAAGGACGTGGACGAGCACGAGGCTGCGCGCCTTGCCGAGCCGCTCCAGCGCATCTGCGCGGACCGTGACGTGGCTTTCATCGTCAACGATTCGATCAGCCTGGCCAAGCGTCTCGGTGCCGACGGCGTGCATCTTGGGCAAGATGATGGTGACGTGAAGGACGCCCGCGACCGCCTAGGCCGTAATGCGCAGATTGGCGTTACCTGCCACGACAGCCGGCATCTCGCCATGGACGCCGGCGAGGCGGGGGCGGACTATGTTGCCTTCGGCGCCTTCTTTCCTTCCAGCACCAAGGACACCAAGCACGTCGCCGGACTCGACCTCCTCGAATGGTGGCAGTCGATCTTCGAGCTGCCGTGCGTTGCGATCGGAGGAATCACGCCCCAGAATTGCGCGCCGCTGATACAGGCCGGCGCTGACTTCCTGGCGGTCAGCAATGCGGTGTGGGGTGGCGACGAAGTGGCCAACGTGGCAGCTTTCTTCGACGCCATCCGGGCAAATCCGCGACTGAACGAGGATAGCTGACGGAACCGGCGGCAAGGGCAGGGGGTTCTGGAGAGGAAATGTCTCCGGAGCGCCAATGTCCCGTTTCAACCTAGCCGCGTCGTCCTTCCTTGTACTGAGTGCCCTGACCCTCAGCGCCTGCAATTCGAACAAGCCTGAACCAGCCCCGAGCGAGACGGTGGCAAGTACGCCTGCGTTCGCGGTTCCCATGGCGTCGAACGATCCCGCCCCGGGTCAGCCGCCACAACAGGAAGACGCGGCGCGTCCGGTCATGCAGGCGCAAGTAGTTTTGGAACGGCTCGGGTTCTCACCCGGCATCATCGACGGCAAGACCGGCCTATCGACGACAAATGCCGTGAGCGGTTTCCAGAAGGCAAACGACCTGCCTGTGACTGGCAAGTTCGATGATGCCACAATGAAGGCCCTGTCGCGCTGGTCGAATATTGCGGCAACACGCGTCGTCACGATTCCCGAAGAGTTCGCCGCAGGCCGCTATGCACCGCTGCCCAAGGACCCGGCGCAGCAGGCCAAGCTTTCGGAAATCGGCTACACATCGCTCGAGGAGAAGCTGGCCGAGCGCTTTCATACCACGCCAGAGGTGTTGCGGGGATTGAATCCCGCCTTGGCGCAAGAAGCAGCAGCGCGCGAAGCTTCAATGAAAGAGCGCCAGACTCGCAACCCGCCCACAGCCGACACACCCCCGGTCGAACCGTACCGCGCAGGAATGCAGCTTCGCGTGCCTAACACCGGTGGCGATCGCATTGATCCCGGCAAGGTCGATAACAAGGGCTGGCTTTCGACACTGGCCATGCTTGGCGTGAGCGACGCTCAGCCTGAAGCTGCGCGCATCGTGGTCAGCAAGTCCAAGGGGACTCTCGAAGCCTACGACAGGTCGGACAAGCTGGTGGCCGTCTTCACAGTGACAACCGGCTCCTCCCATGATCCACTGCCGCTCGGCGACTGGAAGATCAACGGAACGTCCTACAACCCCGAGTTCTCCTACGACGCCAGCCTGTTCTGGGACGTACCCGACAGCAAGGGCGAGCATCTCCTTCCGCCCGGACCGAACGGCCCCGTGGGCGTTGTCTGGATCGACCTTTCCAAGGAGCACTATGGCATCCACGGCACCCCTGAGCCGCAGACCATCGGACGCGCTGAAAGCCACGGCTGCGTTCGCCTGACGAACTGGGACGCAGCCCGGCTCGCGCAGATGGTAACGGGTGCGACGAAGGTTTCGTTTGTAAGCTGATGCCGCTTCCCATGCGTGCTTCATCGTGCAAGACAGGCCACCTGTTACACCGGATGGAGCGGAAATGAGCGGCATGGTCCCACGGGAACTGACACTGCGTGGCGTGGTGCTGGGCGCGATCCTGACGATCGTGTTCACGGCCGCCAACGTCTACCTTGGCTTGCGTATCGGCCTGACGTTCGCGACTTCAATCCCTGCGGCTGTGATCTCCATGGCTGTTCTGCGTGCGTTTTCGGGCGCAACCATCCAGGAGAACAACATCGTCCAGACGATTGCGAGTTCGGCGGGCACGCTATCGGCGATCGTGTTCGTACTCCCCGGCCTCGTCATGGTCGGTTGGTGGGCAGACTTTCCCTACTGGGAGTCGGTCGCAGTCATTGCCGTCGGCGGCATCCTCGGCGTGATGTACTCGGTGCCGCTGCGCCGAGCCTTGGTGACCGGGTCCGACCTTCCCTATCCCGAAGGCGTTGCCGCCGCTGAAGTTCTCAAGGTGGGGGCAGGGGTCGGTGGCGCGGAGGAGAACCGGAAGGGTCTTGCTGCAGTGACTGCAGGAGGGCTCCTCGCTGCGCTCTACCCGTTGCTCGCCAAGATGAAGCTGGCCGTCGAGGAAGTGGGCGGGGCGTTCAAGGTCGGAACCGGCGGCTCGATGTTGACCGGTGGACTCTCGCTCGCCCTGGTCGGCGTTGGCCACCTCGTTGGACTTGCCGTCGGTATCGCCATGCTCGTCGGTATTGTGATCAGCTTCGGCATTCTGCTTCCACAACTGACGGCAGGCGGGATTCCGGCCGGAACCGAACTGTCCGAATTCGTCGGCACGGTTTTCCGCCAGAAGATCCGCTTCATCGGCGCTGGCACGATCGGTGTCGCAGCGATCTGGACGCTGCTCCGTGTGATTGGCCCGATCGTGAAGGGGGTGACTGCGGCTATCGCTGCCAACCGCGCCCGCAGCGGTGCCGGGATGGGCAGCCTTGACCTGACCGAGCGTGACATTCCCATCGGCATCGTGGGAGGAACCATCATTGCGGCGATGATCCCGATTGCCCTGCTGCTGGCAGACTTCGCCACCGGAGGCCCGGTCGCGGCCGCGCTCGGGCTATCGCTGATCGCGTCGGTAATCTACGTACTCGTCGCCGGCATCATCATCGCCTCGGTCTGCGGTTACATGGCCGGCCTGATCGGCGCGTCGAACAGCCCGATTTCCGGCGTTGGAATCCTCGCCGCGCTTGGCATCTCGCTCCTTCTCCTTGGCCTGTTCGGACGAGGCCTGGGCGAGGATGACACCAAGGCGCTGGTCGCCTTCGCCCTGTTCGTCACCGCCATCGTGTTCGGCGTCGCGACGATCTCCAACGACAACCTGCAGGACCTCAAGACCGGCCAGCTCGTCGGCGCAACGCCGTGGCGTCAGCAGGTCGCTCTCGTGTTGGGCGTGCTGTTCGGGGCACTCGTGATCCCGCCGATCCTAGACCTGCTCAACTCAACCTTCGGCTTCCAGGGAGCGCCAGGCGCAGGCGAGAACGCGCTTTCGGCCCCGCAGGCCTCGCTGATCTCCGCCATTGCCCAAGGGGTGCTCGGCGGCAATCTTGACTGGAACCTCGTCGGCCTCGGCGCCGCGATCGGCGTGGGCGTTATCTTCGTCGACGAGATTCTGAAGCGTACCGGCAACCGCTCGCTCCCGCCTCTCGCTGTCGGCATGGGCATGTATCTGCCAACTTCGGTCACGGCAATGGTGATCCTTGGCGCGGTACTTGGCCACCTTTACAATGGATGGGCCGCCCGCCAGTCCGCGCCCGAATTTGCCGAGCGCATGGGCGTCCTCACCGCCACCGGCCTAATCGTCGGTGACAGCCTGTTCAACATTGCCTACGCCGCAATCGTCGCGGCTACCGACAATCCCGATGCCCTGGCTGTGGTCGAGGACTTCCCGGGCGCGCTGCCATTCGGCGTGATCGCGTTCGGGAGCATCATCGCCTACGCCTACGGGCGCATGCGGCGTGACAGTGCCGTGGGATCAGCCTGAGGTAGAGAGGTTGACCGGCCCGGCATGAACGCAACGCAGGTTGAGTTGCGTATCGTCCGTCGCCAGTTCGCGCAGGATTTCCTCGCCGTCCATCTGGAAGCGGCGGCCGGCGAACACGCCGCTGGTGATCGTCACCCGGTCTGCCAGGCGCAGATAGGTTCCTCGCGATCCATCAGGTGCGATATAGCTCGAATCCGGGATCGTCTTGAACCCCAGTTCAGGCTTCTCGACCGGAAGCACCGCGGCATCGCCCGGCACTTCGCAAGTCCAGCCGCCCTTGGGCAGGACCATCAGCCTGCCGCCCGGCACCGCCTGGGCAACGCCAGCAAGACCGAGAACTCCGACTGCGAAAACAACCATGCGCTTCATGCTCGTTGCGCTAGCACGTGGCAGCAGCGTTGGGCAATCGCGCTTGAAGCTTTGGGCCCGAACCGCTAAGGGCCGCGCTTCCCTACTCACGGTAAGGCTCTTTCCATCATGAAGATCAGCGGCGTGGACATCCGTCCGGGCAATATCCTGGAATACGAAAAGGGCATCTGGAAGGTCGCCAAGACCCAGCATACCCAGCCCGGCAAGGGCGGCGCCTTCATGCAGGTCGAGATGAAGAACCTCATCGACGGCCGCAAGACCAACGTCCGCTTCCGCAGCGCCGACACTGTCGAGCGCGTCCGCCTCGACACCAAGGACTTCCAGTTCCTTTACGCCGAGGGCGAGGACCTGGTGTTCATGGACGTCGAGACCTACGACCAGATCAACCTGCCCAAGGATCTGCTCGGCGATGCCGCGGCGTTCCTGCAGGATGGCATGACCGTACTTCTCGAAATGTATGACGAGCGCCCGATCTCGGTGCAGCTGCCGGAACAGGTGGAAGCCACCATCGTCGAAGCCGACGCCGTGGTGAAGGGCCAGACCGCCTCTTCGTCGTACAAGCCCGCCATCCTCGACAATGGCGTGCGTGTGATGGTGCCGCCCCACATCGAGAGCGGCACGCGCATCGTCGTCGACGTGTATGAGCGCAGCTACGTCGGCAAGGCGAACTGATCGATGGCAGCCATTTCCGGCCTGATGCGCGTGATGGAACGCGCGGCGCGCAAGGCGGGTGGCCGCCTGCGCCGCGACTTCGGCGAGATCGAGCATCTTCAGGTCAGCAAGAAGGGCCCGGCGGACTTCGTCTCGAAGGCCGACCAGCACGCCGAACGCACGCTGTGGGATGAACTGCGCGCGGCACGTCCGGGCTGGGGCTTCCTGATGGAAGAAGGTGGTGAGATCGCCGGTGAGCCGGGCAAGCCGCGCTTCATCATCGATCCGCTCGACGGCACCAGCAATTTCCTCCATGGCATTCCGCATTTCGCGATCTCGATCGCCGTGCAGGAACCCACGCTGGACGGGAAGGGCTGGGGCGAAGTCACCGCAGCGCTCGTCTATCAGCCGATCACCGACGAAAGCTTCTGGGCCGAAAAGTCGCAAGGTGCATGGCTGCAGGACCGCCGGTTGCGCGTTTCGGCGCGTCGCCATCTCGACGAGGCGCTGATTGCCACTGGCATTCCGTTCTCCGGCCGGGGTGACATGGGTGAATGGATTCGCATCTACAGCGAGTTGGGCCCCCGCATTGCCGGTATCCGCCGTTTCGGCGTCGCCTCGCTCGACCTTGCCTGGGTCGCAGCGGGCCGTTTCGACGGGTTCTGGGAATCCGGCCTCTATCCCTGGGATACGGCAGCAGGTTGCCTTCTCGTGCGCGAAGCCGGCGGTTTCGTGTCCGATTACAAGGGGCGCTCGCACCCGATCTGCGACGAGACGATCCTCGCCGGCAACGATGCGCTGCACTCGAAGCTCCACAAGCTTCTCGTTGGCGCACTCCGTAACGCTTGACGTTGCAGGACGGCGCTGGCTAAGGCCGGTGCCGTCCAGTGCCCCTGTGGCGGAATGGTAGACGCGAACGACTCAAAATCGTTTGTAGAAATACGTGCCCGTTCGAGTCGGGCCAGGGGCACCATTCCCTAATCGACAGCATCCGATCCGGATCGCAGCGCCGATTGCGCGGCAAGCGCGCTGACCTGCTCGGGCGTCGGCGTCATCTGCCCCTGTTCGAGGCGCTTCTTCCGTTCTTCCTCAAGTTTCCGCAGATAGGCTGCGCGTTGCGCAGGAGTCATCCGGGCAAGTGCAGCCTGGTCAACCTCGATGATGATCGTGCCGGGCGCGGTCGTCATTCCTTCGGGAATGATGCTGCTGTTGCCGTCCGACATCCCGCTGCCATCCATGGGCGCGCCGAACTGGCCATTGAAGCCGGCCTGTCCCGAGGACGACTTGCGCTGGCTGGAGCGGTTGTCCACCAACTTGGCCTTGCCACTCCGCGCCTTGGCAGCCTGGCGCTCGGCATGACGGTCGGCCTGCGCCATCGCCTCCTGCGCATCGCCGTTGGCGAACACGGCAATCACGGTCGACAGGGCAACGGTGAGTACCGCAAAGTGGCGGTACATCCGGGGCTGGATACCCAGAAAATGATCAGACGGCGCGGCCATGGCTAAGGGACATACCTGATCCGCCGTTAAGGATGATGCCCCACAGCATGGTTAGCAAAGAGCTACGGAAATGGCGGAGATGCGCTTGCGTTCCGCCTATGTTCTGGTAATCGCAATCCATGGCCAAACCCAAACGTCGCTTCGTCTGCCAGGCCTGTGGCAGCGTCACCACCCGCTGGCAGGGGCAATGTGTCGATTGCAGCGAATGGAACACGCTGATCGAAGAAGCGCCGGAAACGATCTTCTCGGCCAAGCATGACCTGTCGAGTGGCGGCCGCCGGGTTGCTTTCGTGCCGCTCGATGCGCCGGTCGCGCTTCCGGTGCGCCGGTCCACAGGCATTGCGGAGTTCGATCGGGCACTGGGCGGCGGGCTTGTGCCCGGTTGTGCTGTCCTGATGGGCGGTGATCCGGGCATCGGCAAGTCAACCTTGCTCCTTCAGGCGGCGGCACAGATCGCTATGGCCGGAGGCGAGGCAGTCTATATCAGCGGCGAAGAAGTGTCGGATCAGGTTCGTCTGCGGGCTGACCGCCTCGGCCTCGGCAAGGCGCCGATCCAACTGGCTTCGGCGACATCGGTGCGGGACATTCTGACCACGCTGGGATCGATGAACCCGCCCTCGCTGCTGGTGATCGATTCGATCCAGACGATGCATTCGGACCAGATCGAAGGTGCACCGGGCACGGTCAGCCAGGTACGCGGCTGCGCGTTCGAACTTATCCGCTATGCCAAGGAAACCGGCGTCTCGCTGGTGCTGGTCGGCCACGTTACCAAGGACGGCTCGATCGCGGGCCCGCGCGTGCTCGAACACATGGTCGACGTGGTCATGAGCTTCGAAGGGGAGCGCAGCCACCAGTATCGCATCCTTCGCGCAATCAAGAACCGCTTCGGCGCCGTGGACGAGATCGGCGTCTTCGCAATGGCCGGGGCAGGGCTGGAAGAGGTCGGCAATCCCTCGATGCTGTTCCTTTCGGGGCGCGAGGATCAGGTCGCGGGCAGCGCAGTCTTCCCGGCACTTGAAGGCACGAGGCCGGTGCTTGTTGAAATACAGGCGCTCACGGTCCGACTCGCGAGCGGGGCCACCCCGCGGCGCGCCGTGGTCGGGTGGGACAGTGGCCGGCTTGCCATGTTGCTGGCGGTGCTCGAAGCCCGATGCGGCTTGAGCTTTTCGACGGCCGAAGTCTATCTCAATGTCGCCGGCGGTTACCGCCTGACCGACCCGGCCGCCGATCTTGCCGTGGCCGCAGCGCTGATCTCAGCCTTGTCGGACCGTCCCTTGCCGGCGGCTTCGATCTGGTTCGGGGAGGTCTCGCTGGCTGGCGAGGTCCGGCCGGTGGCCCACACACCCGTTCGCCTGCGCGAAGCGGCCAAGCTGGGTTTCAGCCTCGGCTGCGGACCCGAAGCAGGCGCGGAAAAGGTCGACGGTCTGCGCTACTCCCCGCTCAAGCTGCTGCCAAATCTCATTGACCGCATAATGGGCGGCTCATAGGCTCGCGGCGCAATGACCGGTCTTGATTATGTCGTCCTGATTTTCCTGGGCATCGGTGCCGTCGGGGGATTCATACGTGGCTTCATCGAGGAAGTGCTCTCGCTGGCCGCGTGGTGCATTGCCTTGCTGGCAGTGCATTATCTCCACGCACCGCTGACGCTTTGGCTGGCCGTCCATCTGCCGACCGAGACTGGCGCCGGGGTCCTCGCATTCTTCCTGCTGCTGTTGCTCCCCTATCTTCTCACGCGGATTATTGCGCGTCGGATGGGGTCTGCCAGTCGGGATTCGGCGATTGGACCGATTGATCGCGTGCTGGGTTTCGGGTTCGGGGCGGTCAAGGGCTTCATCATCGTCGTGCTGGGCTATTCGATCATCGTCTTCGGCTATGATCTCGTCTGGGGTGAGGATGGGCGTCCGGAATGGATCGTGCAGTCGCGCGCCTATCCCTTCCTCAATGCCGCAAGCGAAGAATTGCTGACACTGATTTCGGAGCGCCGTGAAGAGGCTGCCGATCAGGCCCGTGAAGTTGCCAGGCGCAAGGCGCGCAAGCAGTTGCTGGGCGAATAGAATGACCACGCGCGGGCTCTACACGCCCGACATCCTGGGCCAGGCCATGGTTTTGGCACAGTATCCGTGGGTGCCGGATGCGCCGTATCACGGCGCGGCCAGATCACGCAGTTGTGGCAGTTCGATCGAACTTTCGCTTCGCACGGACGATACTGGCGCCATAGAGGCAGTCGGCGTTCGCCCGCACGCCTGCGCAGTTGGCCAGGCAGCGGCTGCGGTCTTTGCCGAGCAGGCTGCTGGCCGCTCCCGAACCGACATTGCACGGGCACGGGTGACGCTGGCGGCATGGCTGGCGGGGGAGGGCAACCAGCCTGAGTGGCCGGGCATCCACTTGCTCAATCCGGCGCTCGCCTATCCCGCTCGCCACGCCGCGATACTGCTCGCATGGGATGCCGCACTTGATGCCCTGCCGGAGCATGTCCTTCCCTGATCGAATGCGGGGCTTGCGGCAGGCGATGCCGCTTGGCTACAGCACCCTCCGATAAGAGTGACGCGGGGGAAATCGAGTGCCAGATACCATGAAACACGGGGCCGCGGTGGAGCCGAGCGCTTCCGACATCAGGCTGGTGATCGCTGCCAGTTCGGCGGGTACCGTGTTCGAGTGGTACGATTTCTTCATCTACGGCACACTTGCCGCGATCATCGGCAAGACGTTCTTCCCATCCGACAACGCAACGCTCCAGCTGCTACTGGTGTGGGCAGGGTTCGCCGTCGGTTTCGGCTTTCGTCCTCTGGGCGCCGTGTTGTTCGGTTTCCTCGGTGACAAGCTGGGCCGCAAGTACACGTTCCTCGTAACCGTGACGCTCATGGGCATCGCCACCGCAGGCGTCGGCCTTATTCCCTCGGCTGACAGCATCGGCCTTGTCGCCCCCGCCATCGTCATTCTTCTGCGAGTCCTCCAGGGCCTTGCGCTTGGTGGTGAATACGGCGGCGCTGCGGTTTACGTTGCCGAACATGCACCGGGTGGTCGCCGGGGCTATTACACCAGCTATATCCAGGCCAGCGTGGTCGGCGGATTCGTACTCAGCCTCATCGTGGTCCTGACCAGCAAGAGCGTGATGAGCGAGGCGGTGTGGAATTCCTGGGGCTGGCGCGTGCCGTTCCTGGTCAGCCTTGCGCTGCTCGCAGTGTCGCTGTGGATGCGCCTCAAGCTTTCGGAAAGCCCTGTCTTCAAGGCGATGAAGGAGCAGGGAGAGCTGGCAAGCAATCCCTTCGTCGAGAGCTTTACATATCCTGGCAACAAGCGCCGCATCTTCATCGCGCTGTTCGGGATCGCCGCTGGCCTGACCGTGATCTGGTATACCGCGATGTTTTCCAGCCTCGCGTTCCTCAAGTCCGCGATGCGACTTGACGACACTTGGGCGGAGGTCATCGTCGGCATAGGCGGAGCGATCGGGATGGTCTTCTACCTTCTTGCCGGCGCACTTTCAGACCGGATCGGGCGCAAGAAGCCGATCGTGATCGGCTATGCCCTCACTCTCCTGCTGCTCTTCCCCACGTTCTGGCTTCTGGGGTCGGCCGCCAATCCGGAGCTTGCTGCAGCCGCGCAAAGAAGTCCTGTGGTCGTGTCCGGGGCGGAGTGTGATTACAGTCCGTTCAAGGGCGAACAGACAAGCAAGTGCGGAAAGCTGCTTTCCGATCTATCCGCCTCGGGGATTTCCTACTCTCTCGAGCAAAAGGGCAACTTTGCCGTAACTGTCGGAGGCGAAGCGCTAACTCTCGCGGACTATCCATGGACTGAAAAGGCAGCGGTAAGGGCGCAGGCGCTCCAGAGCGAACTGGCAACCTCCGGCTACGAATTTGCCAAGGTGAAGCCTTCGCCACTCCGACTTGCCCTCATCCTCGCCGCGCTGCTGCTGCTCATGGCGATGTCCGGCGCCACGTACGGCCCGGTCGCCGCCCTCCTGTCCGAGATGTTCCCGCCGCGGATCCGTTACAGTTCGATGTCGATCCCCTATCATCTTGGCACAGGATATTTCGGGGGTTTCCTGCCGCTGATTTCGAGCTACATCGTCGCCCGAACCGGCGATCCCTATGCCGGTTTGTGGTACACCTGGGTGATCGTCCTCGTCGCGTTTCTGGTCTCGCTGTGGGGCTTGAAGCCTGGACTGCCCACTGATTTCACGGACGACTGACATCACCTTTCCTGCCCCGCCAGCCCCGACGCTCCGTCTCGGCTTCGATGCCGAAGCGCTCGCCGCCAACTGGCGCGCGCTTGATGCCCTGTCCGGCCGCGCGAGCGCTGGTGCCGCGGTCAAGGCTGATGCCTACGGGGTAGGCGCGGCGCGGGTGGTTCCGGTGCTTGCCGCCGCGGGCTGCGGCACCTTCTTCGTGGCGCACTGGACTGAAGCGGCAGAGATACTGCCTTCCGTGCCCGCTGCATCCATAGCAGTGCTTCATGGTCCCTTGACCGGCGAAGAAAGCGAGTTTGCAAGGGCAACAGGTGTTCGTCCTGTCATCAACAGCCTGGAGCAGGCGCGGCGTTGGAGCAGTGGCGGAGGAGGCCCTTGCCACCTGATGGTCGATACCGGGATGAACCGTCTCGGCGTGCCGCTTGATCAGATTGGCGATCCCGCGATCAGTGCACTTCAGATCGACCTGTGCATGAGCCATCTGGCCAGTGCGGACGAGGACGTATCGCAGAACGAATCGCAGCTGCAGTTGTTCGAGGACGTCCGCCGCAGCATCCGGGCTCGGCGTTACAGCCTCGCCAACAGCGCCGGCATAGCGCTCGGCAAGGGCTATCACGCCGACCTGACCCGGCCCGGGCTTGCGCTTTATGGCGGCATCGCCAGACCCGAACTGGCGCCGCACATCCGACCGGTCGTCCGGCCCGAAGCGGCGCTGTTGCAGACTCGGACACTGCGGGCGGGCGACAGGGTGGGCTACAACGCACTGTTCACTGCCGATCAGCCGATGCGGATCGGGATCATCTCGCTCGGTTACGCCGACGGATACCTGCGATGCTGGTCCTGCATCGGCACGTTTCTTTGGCAGGACCGAAAGGCTCGGGTCTTGGGGCGTGTCTCGATGGACCTGACGATCGTGGATCTGGCGGAAATGCCCGATTGCCATGAGGGTGAATGGTTAACCGCGGACTACCAGCTCCCTGCTGCAGCCGCGCAAAGCGGGCTTTCGCAATACGAATTGCTGACATTGATGGGCAAGCGCTTCTCCCGCCAAAATGGATTCTGACTGGGGTTGTTAAGATTTGTTGCGCCGCACATGCTGCACATGCTAATACTAAGCAACGTCGCAGTGGGGGCCCAAACCATGGCCAGTGAGTCCAAGTCCGGCGGCACGGTTATAATCAAAAAGTACGCAAACCGTCGCCTCTACAACACCAGTACCTCAAGCTACATCACGCTCGACCATCTTGCTCAGATGGTTAAGGACAATGTCGACTTTCAGGTGATCGATGCCAAGACGGGTGCGGATCTGACGCACGCGATTCTGACCCAGATCATCATGGAGGAGGAGTCCGCCGGCGAGCAGATGCTGCCGACCAATTTCCTGCGACAGCTCATCTCCATGTATGGCAATTCGATGCAGGCATTCCTGCCCGGCTATCTAGAAGCCTCGATGGAACATTTCCGCGAGAACCAGGCCAAGATGCGCAAGGCGATCGAGGAAAGCATCGGCGCCAATCCGCTCGCCCAGATCGCACAGCGTAACATGGAAATGTTCAAGGCTGCTGCCGCCGCTTTCGTTCCCGGCGCGGCCACCAAGGACGAGAGTACCCCCGTTGCTGAGGGCGACGACCTGGACGTCCTGCGCAAGCAGATGGCCGACATGCAGAAGAAGCTCGACGAGCTTTCCAAGTAAGCGGTTTTCCTTCCCGCCTTTCCGTCATTTTGAGCTGATGACGGCATTGCGGGAAGCGCTTTTGCGCTTTAACGCGCTGCCTCATGAACAAGCCCGCAATCAAGCACGCGCTCAACGTCAAGCGCGCTGACGACTTCGCCCAGTGGTATCAGGCCGTGATTTCCGAGGCCGAGCTTGCCGAGGAATCCGGCGTGCGCGGCTGCATGGTGATCAAGCCATGGGGCTACGGCATCTGGGAACGCATCCAGAAGCTGATGGACGCCGAGATCAAGGAAGCGGGCGTCGAGAACTGCTACTTCCCCCTGTTCATCCCCCTGTCCTACTTCGCCAAGGAAGCCGAACACGTCGAAGGCTTTGCCAAGGAAATGGCGGTCGTCACGCACCACCGCCTGATTTCTGATGGCAAGGGCGGACTGACGCCCGATCCCGAAGCCAAGCTGGAAGAGCCGCTGGTTGTTCGTCCGACCTCGGAAACGGTGATCGGCGCGGCGATGGCGCGCTGGGTCCAATCGTGGCGCGATCTCCCGCTGATGGTCAATCAGTGGGCCAACGTCGTGCGCTGGGAAATGCGCACCCGCATGTTCCTGCGCACCAGCGAGTTCCTCTGGCAGGAGGGCCACACCGCGCACGCCGACGAGGCTGACGCGATGAAGGAGACGCTGCGCGCGCTCGAGATGTATCGCGCCTTTGCCGAAGGTCCGCTGGCGATGCCGGTCATCGCCGGGCCGAAGCCCGAGAACGAACGCTTCCCCGGCGCGGTCGAGACTTTCTCGATCGAGGCCATGATGCAGGACGGCAAGGCGCTGCAGGCCGGCACTTCGCATTACCTGGGCACGACCTTCGCGCAGGCCGCGGGCATCCGTTATCAGGACAAGGAGGGCCAGCAGGCGCTGGCGCACACCACGTCATGGGGCGTTTCGACGCGCCTGATCGGCGGCGTGATCATGACACATGGCGACGACGACGGCCTTCGCGTCCCACCGCAGGTGGCGCCGCAGCAGATCGTGATCCTGCCGATGCTGCGCGACAACGATGGGGACGAAGCGCTGCTTGCCTACTGCGAAGAGATCCGCAAGGCGCTGGCCAGCCAGTCTGCCTTCGGCGAGCGTGTGCGCGTCCTGCTCGACAAGCGTCCGGGCAAGGCCACGCAGAAGCGCTGGGCGTGGGTCAAGCGCGGCGTGCCGCTGATTCTCGAGATCGGAGGGCGCGACGCAGAGGGCGGGCAGGTTTCGGCGCTACGCCGTGACCGGCTGTGGCGCGAGGATGCCAAGCCCAACTTCGTCGGGCAGGCCAAGGGGGATTTCATCGCCTCGGCTGCGGCAGAGCTCGAGGCGATCCAGAATTCCCTCTACGAGGAGGCGCGCCAGCGCCGCGATGCGCAGATCGTGCGCGACGTGACGGATCTTGACGGCCTGAAGACCTACTTCGCCGAGGGTAACAAGTATCCCGGCTGGGTCGAAATGGGCTGGAGCAAGCCGACCGGTGCCGCGCTGGACAAGGTTGTCGAGCAGTTGAAGGCGCTCAAGCTGACGATCCGCAACACGCCCCTCGATGCCCGGAAGCCGGATGGGGTTTGTCCGTTCACCGGCGAACCGGCGGTCGAGAAGATCCTGATCGCCAGGGCTTATTGATCAACAAGGGTGGCAGGGAACTGCCACCCTTTTTGTCAGGGCCCCTTGGCTCTGCCGGTCGTGGCGCTAGTCTCGGCCGCATGAGACACGCGCTTTACCTCGTCCCGTTCCTGTATTCGTCTGCGGTTCTGGCCACGCCCGAGGACGCTATCTCCGAGGCACGGCTGCGGGCCGATGTGGAGAAGCTCGTCAGCTTCGGCACGCGCCATACGCTGTCGTCGCAGACCGACCCCGAGCGGGGGATCGGTGCGGCGCGTAAATGGGCGGAAGCGGAGTTTCGCAAGAGTTCGGCCGCTTGCGGCAACTGCCTGGAGATCGTCCTGCCGGAAACGGTGGTGAGCGGTGACCGTGTCCCGGTGCCGACCCGTCTCGTCAATGTGGTGGCCATCCAGCGCGGTACCGAACGTCCCAGCGAGGTTGTCATCGTGCAGGCGCACATCGACAGCCGCGTGTCGGACGTGCTCGACGCGACGAAGGATGCGCCGGGCGCTAACGACGACGGCTCGGGCACTGCGCTGGTAATTGAAGCTGCGCGTGTGCTGTCGAAGGAGAAGTTCCCCGCCACGATCGTCTATGCTGCGCTGTCGGGCGAAGAGCAGGGGCTGCTCGGCGGCAAGCTGCTGGCGGACTATGCGGCGCAGCAGGGCTGGACCGTGAAGGCCGTGCTCAACAACGATATCGTCGGCGGCTCGACTGGGTCCGACGGCTACAGGGACGATGCACACGTGCGCGTCCTGTCCGAAGGCCCTCGCGCCGATGCGACCGACGCCCTCCGCGCCCAGATGCGCCGTTATGGGGGCGAGAATGACAGTCCATCACGCAATATCTCGCGCTGGATTGCCAAGCTGGCGGATAAGGATGATGCCGGGCTGGCGGTGCGGCAGATCTGGCGGGCTGACCGGCTCGGCCGGGGCGGGGACCAGTTGCCTTTTTCCGACAAGGGCTACCCCGCGATCCGCTTCACCGTGGCGGTAGAGGACTACGAACACCAGCATCAGGACTTGCGCACCGAAGGCGGGGTGAAGTTCGGCGATACTGTGGACGAGATGGATTTTCCGTATCTTGCCAAGGTGACGCGACTGAACGTGCGTGCGCTGGCAAAGCTGGCGCGCACGCCGATGCCGCCCGCGCCCGTGGTCAAGGGCGCAGTGCAGCCCAGCACGGACATCGCGTGGCAACCGGTGCCGGGGGCCGCGCGCTATGTGCTGTGGCAACGCCGGACCGACGCGCCGATGTGGGAGACGCGCTTGCTCGAAACCGTGGAGACAAAAGCCAGCCTGCCTGGCGTTCGCGCGGACGACTGGCTGTTCGGCGTCAGTGCAGTCGCTGCCGATGGAGAAGATAGTCCCATCGCTTCGGCAGTACCGGGCGGTCAATTCGGCCCGTTACCCAAGCCGTAACTTCTTGCCATCGGCGGGCATAACGACCACATGCCGCCAATGGCCAAGAACAAGTTTCCGCAAGGGCTCCCGACGCGCCAGCAGGTGCTGGACTTCATTGCACAATCGGACGAGCCTGCGGGCAAGCGCGAGATCGCCAAGGCTTTCGGCCTGAAGGGCACCGAGAAGATCGCGCTCAAGACGCTGCTCAAGGACATGTCCGAAGAAGGCCTGATCGATGGCAACCGCAGCGCCTTCCACGCCATGGGTGGCGTGCCGCGCGTAACGGTGTTGCGCATTGTCGAAATCGATGAGGGCGAACCTGTCGCCATCCCCGACAGCTGGCAGCCGGAGGACGCAAGCCCGCCGCCGCGGCTGCGGGTCGTGGAACCACGGGGCAAGGCAAGGGACCGCGGCCCTGCGCTGCGCGTCGGTGATCGCATTCTGGCGCGCACTGAGGAAGCAGGGAAGGGCTGGCTCGCCCATCCGATGAAGAAGATTCAGGGCGGCGAAGAGCAGTTGATGGGCGTCGTCGAACTTGACGGCACCGGCAAGGGCTGGCTCGCGCCGGTCGACAAGCGCGTGCGCAATGCCGTGCCGATCTCGGACCTTGGTGGCGCAGAGGCGGGGCAACTCGTGCTGGCCGAGCCTGCGGGGCGCTCACCGCGTTCGGGCATGAAGGTGGTTGCCGTGCTGGGCGATCCGCTGGCGCCGCGCGCGTTCAGCCTGATCGCGATCCACAAGCATGGCATTCCGTTCGTGTTCCCCGAAGCCGCGCTCCGTGAGGCCGAGGAGGCGGCGAAGCTGCCGCTCAGCGAAGACAAGCGCGAAGACCTGCGGCATCTGCCGATCGTGGCGATCGACCCGGCCGATGCGCGCGATCATGACGACGCCATCTGGGCCGAGCCGGACGGACAGGGCGGCTTCAACGCCCTTGTCGCGATTGCCGATGTCAGCTTCTACGTTCGTCCCGGCGGCCAGACCGACCGTGAAGCCCGCAAGCGCGGCAACTCGGTCTACTTTCCTGATCGCGTCGTGCCGATGCTGCCCGAAGTGCTGTCGGCAGACGTCTGTTCGCTGAAATCGGGCGCAGACCGTGCCGCGATGGCTTGCCACCTCTCGATCGACAGCGAGGGGCGGATCAAGGATTGGCGCTTTACCCGCGCGATCGTGCGGATCGCCGAAGTGATCGCCTATGAAGAAGCGCAGCGGCGCATCGATTCAGGGGAAGCCGAGGCGCACCTCGCCAACTTGTGGGACGCGTGGCGGCTGCTGGAGAAGGCGCGCAATGCACGCGATCCGCTGAACCTCGAACTGCCCGAGCGGCGCGTGGTGCTCGACGAGCAGGGCAAGATCGCCGAGATCGCGATTCGCGAACGGCTCGATGCGCACCGGGTGGTCGAGGACTTCATGATCGCGGCCAACGTTGCTGCGGCCAAGGCGCTGGAGGCAAAGGTCGCTCCGGTCGTCTATCGCATTCACGAACCGCCTAGCCGCGAGAAGCTGGTGGCGCTCAAGGACTATCTGGCGACATTCGATCGCAAGCTTTCGCTGGGGCAGGTGATCACACCCTCGCTCTTCAACCGCATGCTCAAGGACATCGCCGACGAGGCGGAAAAGGCGCTGATCATGGAGGCCGTGCTACGCAGCCAGACGCAGGCCTACTACGGTCCGCGCAATGCCGGGCACTTTGGCTTGAGCCTGGGGTCCTACGCGCACTTCACCTCGCCGATCCGACGGTATTCGGACTTGCTGGTCCACCGCGCGCTGGTCGACGCCTATGGTCTGGAGCAGCCACGGCCCAAGGCCGATCTGCCGCCGACGTCCGGTCTATCGGACCGTGACCGGGGCGATCTCGCGCGGGTTTCCGAAGCCATCAGCAATGCCGAGCGCCGCGCGATGGAGGCCGAGCGCGACACCATCGACCGTTACGTCGCGGCGTGGCTTTCGGGCAAGGTCGGCGAAGTGTTCGACACGCGAATCACCGGCGTCCAGAAGTTCGGTCTGTTCGCCACCATTATCGGTCTCGGTGGCGATGGGTTGGTGCCGGTATCGACCCTCGGGGCGGAGCGTTTCAACTATGACGAGAAGGCGCAGCGCCTGATCGGTGAACTGAGCGGCGAGGAGTTTGCCATGGGGCAGATTCTCAAGCTGCGGCTTGCCGAGGCCAACCCCCTTACAGGGGCGCTCAAGTTCGAGCCGGTTGACGTTGCCGAAGGCGTCCAACGCATCGAGCGGCGTGGCGGCAAGATGGAACACAAGCCCAGGCGGCAGGGAAACTATACCGCGGGCAAGCGGGGTCGCCCATCGAACATCCGGCACCAGGGCAAGCGCAAGTGATCAACTGAAACGGTCGATTTCCTCGTCGGAGATCGCGCCGGGGACGATCATCAGCGGGCAGGGGAGCTGCCCCGCAATGCCGGCAAAGTGGCTGACGAGAGGCCCGGGATTGCCGCCTCCGGCCGCGCCCAGCACCAGCGCGGAGACTTCGGGGTGCTCGCCCAGATATTCGCGCACGACTTTCGGTCCGTCACCCATACGCACCGAGATCTGCGGAGAAAGGCCTGACTCGCTGGCCAGGCTTCCGGCGGCAGTCATGGCGAGGACTTCCGCCCGATCGCGCGCTTCCTCCTCGATCGTGGCCTGTACCCCGCCGAATGCCACGAACTGCTGTTGCGGCACCAGGGCAAGAATGTGGACCGTGCCATCGGTGCGGACCGCGCGCCTTGCCGCAAAGCGCAGCGCTCCCTTGGCTTCGTCAGTCTCATCCATGATGACCAGATATATGCGCTGCGACATGGCGAACTGTCCTCTCGATGCACACGTATCGGCAAATTCGTATGCGGCGCAAGCGGCAAGCCACTTGACCCGACGCGCCATGCTGGTGAAATGGGCGTGACAAAAGGTGCAGGGGAGGTTTCCGCTACGGACTCCCTGCGGCTTGCCATCAGGACACGGAAAAACACGCCCATGCCCATCGCCATCAAGATGCCCGCCCTTTCCCCCACCATGGAAGAAGGGACGCTTTCCAAATGGCTGGTCAAGGTCGGCGACAAGGTTTCCTCGGGCGACATCATGGCCGAGATCGAAACCGACAAGGCCACGATGGAGTTCGAGGCTGTCGATGAGGGCACGATCGTTTCGATCGACGTTGCCGAGGGTGCCGAGGGCGTGAAGGTTGGCACCGTGATCGCGATGATCGCAGGCGAGGACGAAGATGCCAGCGCACCTGCGCCTGCCCCCAAGGCCGCTCCTGCTCCGAAGGCGGAAGCCGCGCCAACGCCTGCCCCTGCAGCAGCGCCTGCCCCGGCACCGGCCCCTGTTGCTGCCGCAGCGCCTGCCGCCAAGGGCGACCGCGTGATCGCCAGCCCTCTGGCCAAGCGTATTGCCGCCGACAAGGGCATTGACCTTGCGGGGATCGCCGGATCAGGCCCCAACGGCCGCATCGTCCGTGCCGACGTCGAAGGTGCCAAGCCTGCCACCGCCGCGCCTGCGGCCACTGCACCAGCCTCTGCTCCGGCAGCGGCACCTGCTGCGGCTCCGGCACCTGCAGCCGTGCCCGACTTTGGCATCCCCTATGAGGCGACCAAGCTCAACAACGTGCGCAAGACGATCGCTCGCCGCCTGACCGAGGCGAAGCAGACGATCCCGCACATCTACCTCACCGTCGACATCCAGCTCGATGCCCTGCTCAAGCTGCGCGGTCAGCTCAACAAGGCGCTCGAGGCGCAGGGCGTGAAGCTTTCGGTGAACGACCTGATCATCAAGGCGCTGGCCAAGGCGCTGGTGCAGGTTCCCAAGTGCAACGTCAGCTTCGCGGGCGACGAACTGCGCACCTACAGCCGCGCCGATATTTCGGTCGCCGTTGCGGCGCCTTCTGGCCTGATCACGCCGATCATCGTCGATGCCGGCAACAAGTCGATCTCGGCAATTGCCACGGAAATGAAAACGCTCGCCGGCAAGGCGCGCGAGGGCAAGCTGCAGCCGCACGAATACCAGGGCGGCACGGCTTCGCTTTCCAACCTCGGCATGTTCGGGATCAAGAGCTTCGACGCGGTGATCAACCCGCCGCAGGCGATGATCATGGCCGTGGGCGCGGGCGAGCAGCGCCCTTACGTGATCGATGGCGCCCTGGGCATTGCCACGGTCATGTCGGCAACCGGCAGTTTCGACCACCGCGCCATCGATGGCGCCGATGGTGCCGAACTGATGCAGGCGTTCAAGAACCTGATCGAGAACCCGCTGGGTCTGGTGGCCTGAGCCTGATCGCCTGAAACAAGTCGCAGGGGTGCAATGATGGCCGATCCGCTACCACAGGGCGAACCGGCCATCCGCATCACGGCGATGCCAGCTGATGCGAACCCCGCCGGCGATATCTTTGGCGGATGGCTCATGGCGCAGATGGACATGGCGGCAGGCATTGTCGCGGCAAGAAGGGCCAAGGGCCGCGCCGCGACGATCGCCGTGGAGGGCATGACTTTCCATCACCCGGTCCATGTGGGTGACGAGGTTTCGGTCTATGCCTCTCTTGCCAAGGCGGGACGCACTTCGATGACCATCGATGTGGAAACCTGGCGCCGCGCCCGCACCGGCGAGGATCGCCAGAAGGTAACGCAAGCACGATTCTTCTTCGTCGCCATCGACGACGAACGCAAACCGCGGCCCTTGCCGCAGACAGACTGACAGGAGCATTTGCGTGGCTGACCAATACGACGTCATCGTCCTCGGATCGGGTCCCGGCGGCTATGTCGCGGCGATCCGCTGCGCGCAGCTCGGCCTGAAGACCGCCATTGTCGAGCGCGAGAACCTCGGCGGCATCTGCCTCAACTGGGGCTGCATCCCGACCAAGGCGCTGCTGCGCTCGGCCGAAGTGCTCAACCACATGAAGCATGCGGCCGCCTATGGCCTCGCCGCTGACAACATCCGCGCCGACCTCGACGCGGTGGTCAAGCGCTCGCGCGGTGTGGCCAAGCAGCTCAATCAGGGCGTCACGCACCTGATGAAGAAGAACAAGATCACCGTGCACATGGGCAACGGCGTGCTCAAGTCAGCGACTTCGGTCGAAGTGACCGGCGGCGTCGATGGCAAAGGGGGCACCGAGACGATCTCCGCCAAGCACGTGATCGTCGCAACCGGCGCCCGTGCTCGCGATCTGCCCTTCGCCAAGGCTGATGGCGAGCGCGTGTGGACTTATCGCCACGCGATGACGCCGAAGCAGATGCCGACCAAGCTGCTGGTCATCGGCTCTGGCGCGATCGGTATCGAATTTGCCAGCTTCTACAACGACATGGGCGCTGAAGTTACTGTCGTCGAGATGATGGATCGCGTCGTGCCGGTTGAAGATGCCGACGTGTCTGCATTCCTCGAAAAGGCGCTGACCAAGCAGGGCATGAAGATCATGACCGGCGCGGGCGTCGAGAGCCTTGCCGTCTCGGCCTCGGGCGTGAAGGCGAAGATCAAGGGCAAGGACGGCAAGGTTGCCGAGGCCGACTACAGCCACGTCATTGTTGCGGTCGGCATCGTGCCGAACACCGAAAACATCGGCCTCGAAGCATTGGGCGTGAAGGCCGAGCGCGGGATCATCGCCATCGACGGCTATGGACGCACCAACGTCAAGGGTCTCTGGGCCATCGGCGACGTGACGCCGGGGCCGTGGCTGGCGCACAAGGCAAGCCATGAAGGCGTGATCGCCGCCGAAGCCATTGCCGCCGAGCTCGGCAACAAGGACGTTCACCCGCACCCGATGGACCGCGCCAACATTCCGGGCTGCACCTACTGCCACCCCCAGATCGCCAGCGTCGGCCTGACCGAGGCCAAGGCCAAGGAAGCCGGCTACGAACTCAAGGTCGGCACGTTCCCGTTCATCGGCAACGGCAAGGCCATCGCCCTGGGCGAGCCCGAAGGCTTCGTGAAGACCGTGTTCGACGCCAAGACCGGCGAGCTATTGGGCGCGCACATGATCGGCGCGGAAGTGACCGAGATGATCCAGGGCTATGTCGTCGGCAAGACGCTTGAGACGACCGAGGCCGAACTGATGCACACGGTGTTCCCGCACCCGACCATCAGCGAA
Source organism: Novosphingobium sp. GW835-FHT14H07 (assembly GCF_058793515.1). Classification (NCBI taxonomy): domain Bacteria; kingdom Pseudomonadati; phylum Pseudomonadota; class Alphaproteobacteria; order Sphingomonadales; family Sphingomonadaceae; genus Novosphingobium; species Novosphingobium sp. GW835-FHT14H07. The sequence goes on along the minus strand of NZ_JBXAFX010000001.1, from coordinate 153,789 downwards.
TCGATGCACGAAAGCGTCCTGGCGGCTTACGGGCGCGCGATCCACATCTGAGGATCGGCATCTGGCAACAAAAAGGGCGCGGACGGTCATCCATCCGCGCCCTTCTTTGTCTAACTTGTGAAATCAGTAAGGGATACTGTCCACGGTGAACGCGTTCACAAACTGACCCGGCTGCATTACGGCTGACCGTCCGCTCACGAGCCACGTCGCGAAAACAGCCGCTACAGTGTTCCCCTTGCCTTCCTGGCGATGCACTCCGCGCATGGCATAGTCGGTGCCGCGGACGTTGATCTTGTTGAATGTCACTTCGAATTTCCCGGACTTGCCCCCGACGGCCTTCCCGGTCTTCCACGTGATAGTTCCTTCGACCTTGGACCCACGAGGAATAGCGACCGTTCCGTTTTCCAGCACATCGTTGACCACTGAAAAGTTGAACTTGTCACCGACCTCGACCTTTTTCGAAGTGATCTCGGTGTCGGGAGTTACCGGAACCAAAGTGCTCGCCGGCAGCAATCGGGCGGAGGTCTGAACAACTGCGGATTGGGCAGTAGGCGTTGCGGCGACTGTTGCAGTTTGGGATGTGGCTTCTTGCGCAAAACCAGTGGTGGCCGAAATCAAAAGGATTCCAGCGGCGCTTATGACGAACTTCATGTGTTGCTCCATTCCCCTGTTATTTCAGAGGCGTCCCACACGTGTTGCTGAAAGACAAGGTCCAAATTGAAACAATTCTTGTTGGGAAGGAACGCTCGCCTTTCTCGTCGCTTTCCAAGGTGAGGAGAGAGTTCAATGGAATTCGAGATCGAAGAACCCGTGAATCCGCTGCCTTGGGAAGCAGAATGGCGCTGCAAGACGGTCAAGCCGGGTCATGCAGTCGACCGCGACGACATGAGCGTCAAGGCGCTGGAAATCCCGGAGTCAGAGGAAAGCTAAAAATTTGGCGGACAGGGTGGGATTCGAACCCACGGTGAGCTTCCACCCACGGCGGTTTTCAAGACCGCTGCCTTAAACCACTCGGCCACCTGTCCGCACTGCCGGCTTCGCCTTCTGGCGATGCTGGCTCGGCTCGCCGTTAGCGGGTTTGGCGTCGGTCGCAAAGGGGATTCCCAACCATGATGTTCCGTGCGACATCGGTTTGATGATGTTTCTGAAGAATGCGAAGGCGATCCGGGCGTTTGGAGTGGCTGCCATGGCTCTGCTCGCCGCCGGCCCTGCCGCTGGGCAGGCCGATGAGGAAGAGGCAGGCTTTCAAGGGTATCTGCAACTTCTTGCCGCGCGTGGACGGGCTGAAGGCGTCCGCGAATCGACAATTGCGGCAATGACTTCGGGCCTCACTCTCCACCAGCGTGTCATCCAGCTCGACCGTGCGCAGCCGGGATCATCGTCCGGCACCATCCCGGCTTTCGAGCCGTACCGTCGCCAGCATGTCGATTCGTCGCGCATTCTGCGGGGGCGTCGGCAATATGCGGCGGTGAGCGGCCAGATTGGCGCGATCGAGCAGCGCTATGGCGTGCCTGGGCCGGTCTTGATGGCAATCTGGGGCCATGAAACCGATTACGGGGGCTATACCGGCAATTTCGATCTGCCACGAGCGCTGGCAACGCTCGCCTACGAAGGACGGCGACGGGAGCTGTTTGCCGACGAATTTGTTGCGGCGATGAAGATGGTCGATCGGGGCGTGCCGCGGTCGAAGCTGGTCGGCAGCTGGGCAGGGGCTTTCGGCAATCCGCAATTCTTGCCCTCGGTCTATCTGCGCGTGGCGCAAGACGGCGATGGCGATGGTTTTGCCGACATCTGGAGCAGCCGCACCGATACGCTCGCCTCGATCGCAAATTACTTTCGCGATGCCGGTTGGCGTTCGGGGCAGCCTTGGGGCATTGCCGTCAGCGTGCCGGATGGGCTGGATCGCAACAGCCTTGGCACCACGCTGAAAAGCCCACGGTGCCCGCGCGTGTTCGACCGGCATACCGGGTGGAAGACCATGGCCGAATGGCGCGCTCTGGGCATAGTGCCGCGGAGCGGCAGCTGGCCCGGCGACAATGTCATGGCCAGCCTGCTCGAACCCGATGGCAGAGGGCGGACCGCCTATCTGCTAACCGGAAATTATAGGGTTATCCTCGATTACAACTGCTCGAACTTTTACGCTCTGTCCGTAGGACTTCTTGCAGATGAGATCTCCCGTTAGCCGAATTGCACTCGTTGCCACGCTGCTGCTTGCTGCTTGTGGCGGTGCGAATGCCCGCGTTTCAGCAGTTTCCGAGGCTGGTGGCCCAGGTCCAGCGGGCGATTATCCGATGGTGCTGGGGGCGCCGTTCGTCGTCGACGGGGTGACCTATACGCCCGCCGACACGCTGAATTACGATTCGGTCGGCTATGCCGAGGCTGTCGCAGGGGCGGGCGTTTCCGGTGCCCACAGAACCCTGCCGTTGCCGAGCTACGTCGAAGTCACTTCGCTCGACACCGGCAAGACCATCCTCGTCCGACTGACCGAGCGCGGCCCCATGACCGGCAATGGTCTGGTGGCGCTGTCGGCGGGCGCATGGACACAACTCGGTGCTGCGCCAGGTGCGCGCCTACCTGTGCGCGTTCGCCGTGTGAACCCGCCCGAGGCCGAGCGAGCGTTGCTCAGGACAGGCCATCAGGCTCCCGCACGGATGGATACGCCGCCGGGCTTGCTGGCTGCGCTGAAGCGGAAGCTCGGCATCGCGCCTGCTGCCTTGCCGGCCGACACCGTCGCCGAGCCGACCTTGCCGAAACCCGCCGCGCCCGCGAAGCCCGAACCGAAGGTTGCCGCCCAACCTGCGCCCGCCCAACCTGCCCCTGCCAAGCCTGCGCCCGCCAGGCTGGATGCGCCGGTTGCGGCCAAGGAAGCGCCCCCGCCTGCTACTCCGAAGCCCGCTACCCCGAAGCCTTTACCCACTTCTGCCTCGGCAAAAGGCTTTCTTATCCAGGTAGGCGCATACTCCACGCAGGCTCGTGCCGATGCCGCCGCCAGGGCGACCGGCGGTTCGGTGTCGCAGGTCGGCAAGCTGTGGCGCGTGCGTGTCGGACCGCACAAGGATCGTGGACAAGCCGATGCAGCGCTGGCGAAGGTTCGCGCGGGCGGCTATGCCGACGCAAGGGTCGTTGTCGCGCCGTGACCTGATAGGCGCGAAGCGACCGGCGTTGTCCGGGGATTGCACTTGCGTTTGAAGGTCGTGACAATTGCGATGGCTGCCACGCTGGCAGCCCTGCCGGTGCAAGCCGCGGCGCCAGAGTTCCGTGGAGCGGATCCGCTCGGTTCGATGCCCCGGATCGACGCGCCGATTGCGTTGATGCTCGATGTCGGTTCAGGGCGCGTGCTTTTCTCGCGCAATCCTCATCGGCGTTTCGTCCCCGCCTCGATCACCAAGATCATGACCAGCTACGTCGCGTTCGACCTGATTTCGAAGGGCAAGCTGCGGCTCGACCAGCGCATCCCGATCCGGTCCGAAACCTTCCGCAAGTGGCGCAATGTCGGCAGCACGATGTTCCTGCCCGCCGAAGCGCAGCCCACGGTGGCGGAACTGATCGAGGGCATCGTCACGGTTTCGGCCAATGATGCCTGCGTCGTGCTGGCCGAGGGTGCAACCGGCTCCGTCCCCGCCTTCACTGCGCTGATGAATCAGGCGGCCGACGAGCTCGGCATGCGCGACAGCCACTTCAACACGCCAAATGGCTGGATGGACGAGGGCCAGACCTACGTTACCGCTGCGGACCTGGCGACGCTGAGCGGCGCGCTGATGACTCGCTTCCCGGACCTGTACCGTCGCTTCTATGGCCATTCGCAGATGACCTGGAACGGCATCACCCAGCCCAACCACAACCCGCTCTACGGCCACACCGAAGGTGCGGACGGCGTGAAGACGGGCTTTACCAACGAGGCGGGCTACGGCTTCGTCGGCTCGGCCCAGCGCAACGGGCGGCGGCTTGTCATGGTGCTTGGCGGCTATGACCGGCCGATTGACCGCACCAACCAGTCACGCGCGTTCATCGAATGGGGCTTTGCCGCCTGGGATGCCAAACCTATCTATCGCAAAGGCTCTGCCCTTGGCTCGGCGGCGGTGCAGGGTGGCGAAGCTCGCCAGGTATCGCTTGTTGCGCCTCATGACCTGAGCGTGACCATGCCCAAGGGAGCAGCGAGCAAGTACAGGCTGTCGGTGCGCTACAAGGGTCCGTTGAAGGCGCCCATCCGCAAGGGTGAAACGGTGGCGAGCCTCCTCGTTCGCGTGCCCGGAGAGCCGGTTCATGTCCTGCCGCTCGCCGCCGGTGAGGATGTGGCACGCGGCGGCGTGTTGGCCCGCCTGCGCAATGGTGCAATGGGGCTGGTCGGCCTGTGAGCGCTGCACCGGGCCGCTTCATTGCGCTTGAAGGCGGCGAGGGCGTTGGCAAGTCGACGCAGGGGCGGATGCTTGCTGAAGCCTTGCGTGCCCGCGGGCTGGAAGTCGTGACGACGCGCGAACCGGGTGGGACTGCGGGCGCCGAGGCGATCCGCACCATGCTGCTCACCACCGATGGGGAGGGATGGGGCGCCTGCGCCGAGGCCCTGCTCTTCGCCGCGGCCCGTGCCGATCACGTCGAGAAGCTCATCCGGCCTGCCATCGCGCGCGGGGCATGGGTGATCTGTGACCGCTTCGTCGACAGCAGCCGTGCCTATCAGGGCGGTGGCGGCGGGCTTTCCGACACTGACGTTCTTGACCTGCACCGCATCGGCAGCGAGGGCCTCTTGCCGGACCTTACGGTCCTGCTCACCGTACGCCCGGAAGTGTCGGCCCAGCGTCTCGCCATGCGTGATGGTGGCGCGGGTGATCGCATCGAGAGCCGCGGTGCACCCTATCATGCCCGTGTGGCCGAGGCTTTCCGCGCCTTTGCCGCGCAAGACCCGGACCGCTTTGCTGTGATCGATGCCGAGGGATCGCCCGCTGACGTGCATTCGAGGATCATGGCCCGTATCGCAGGCTTTCTCACATGAGCGAGCGCATGATTGGCCATGACGAAGCCTGGCGCATCTGGCGCGCGGCCATTGCCGGCGAACGCATGCACCATGGCTGGATTCTCGCCGGGCGCGAGGGCCTCGGCAAGGCCAGCTTCGCTCGTGCGGCTGCCGCAGAGCTTGTTGCCGAACCCGGAGTGCCGCAACCGCCGGTCGAGGCGCATCCCGACATTCTGACGCTCTTCCCGCTCCCCGCCAATGACGACGAGGCCAAGAAGCGCGACGAGGGCAAGCCCTATCAGTTGAAGCGCAGCATCTCTGTCGATCAGGTCCGCGCGCTGCAGCGGCGCCTCACGACCCGCCCAACACTGGGGCGGCGGCGTGCGGTGATCATCGATTCGGCTGACCTGCTTGAGAAGAGCGCGGTGAACGCATTGCTCAAGAGCCTTGAAGAACCGCCCGTCGGCACCTTCTTCCTGCTCGTCGTCCACGCTCTCGGCCGCTTGCTGCCGACAGTCCGGTCACGCTGCACCGTGGTGCGGTTCCATCCACTTTCGGCAAGCGACGTTTCGCGCGCCCTGGATCATGCAGCACCAGAACTCGATGCCGAGACCCGCAAGGGCGCATTGGCGGTCGCGGGAGGATCGCCCGGCGCGGCCCTGGCTTTCGCGGCGCAGGACCTGGGCAAGGCGCAGGCGCTGTTCGCCCGGATCGTCGAACATGGGGATCCTGACCTCTCGCTACGTGGCGCCTTGGCCGGGGCGCTCGGCGCGCGACCGGACCGTGAAAGGATCGCCGCCGCCATAGAAGCTGCGCGGATGACCGTGGTCGGCGCGCTCGATCGTGTCGACGAAGCTGCCAAGGTGCGGCTTGTCGAAGTCCATGCCCGCCTGGTCCGGCTTGCCGGCGAAGCGCCGATCTACAACTTTGATCCATCGATGCTGACCATGGAAATCGGCTCCTTGCTGGCATCGGCCGCGCCGACTAGGGAAGGGGCACGATAAGCCACCGGATTCCCTTTCAGAAAGCGACTGGCCCAATGGGCGAACCCTTCTACATCACCACCGCCATTTCCTACCCCAACGGGAAGCCGCACATCGGCCATGCCTACGAAGCGATTGCGGCTGACGTGATCGCGCGGTTCCAGCGGGCCATGGGGCGCGACGTGCGCTTCCAGACGGGCACGGACGAACACGGCCTGAAGATGGCGCAGAAGGCGCGCGAGCTGGGCATAACGCCGCGCGAACTTTCAGACGAAATGTCCTCGTATTTCATAAAGATGTGCGATGAGCTTAACGTTTCGTACGACGTCTTTATCCGGACAACAGAAGAACGCCATCACGCCTCGACCCAGGAACTCTGGCGGCGCATGGAAGCCAGCGGCGATCTCTACCTTGATCGCTACGAAGGCTGGTACTCGGTCCGCGACGAAGCGTTCTATGATGAAAGTGAACTGGTGGCCGGGGAAGGGGGCGAGAAGCTCTCGCCGCAGGGAACACCGGTAGAGTGGACCGTCGAGGAATCCTGGTTCTTCCGCCTCTCGAAGTACGCCGAGCCTCTCCTGAAGCTCTACAACGAGAACCCGCAATTCATCCAGCCCGACAGCCGCCGCAACGAGGTGATGCGCTTCGTCGAAGGCGGTCTGCGCGATCTCTCGGTCTCGCGCACCAGCTTCGACTGGGGCGTGAAGGTGCCGGGCAGCGACGGCCACGTCATGTACGTGTGGGTCGATGCGCTGACGAACTACGTCACCGGGCTCGGGTTTCCCGATGAATCCGGCGACTTTGCAAGGTATTGGCCAGCGAACCTCCACCTGATCGGCAAGGACATCGTCCGCTTTCACACGGTCTACTGGCCGGCGTTCCTGATGAGCGCGAACATCGCCCTGCCCAAGCAGGTCTTCGGCCATGGCTTCCTGCTCAACCGCGGGCAGAAGGAATCCAAGTCGCTCGGCAACGTCACCGATCCGCTGGAACTGGCGGAGCGTTTTGGCGTCGATCCGCTGCGTTATTTCCTCATGCGCGAAGTCGCCTTCGGGCAGGACGGGTCGTACTCCCCGGAAGCGATTGTCACGCGCTGCAATGCAGAGTTGGCAAACAGCTACGGCAATCTTGTCCAGCGAACACTGTCCATGATTTTCAAGAACATGGACGGGACACTTGAGAAGTTTGCAAGCGCCGAAGCTGACGATGCGCTGCTCGCCACCGTGTTCACAGCCTGCCGGGACGAGCTGCCGCGCGAGTTCGAGGCACTGAACTTCTCTGCAGGTATCGATGCGTGGATGCGCGCTGTCTTCGCATGCAATGCCTACGTTGACGAGCAGGCCCCCTGGGCCCTGCGCAAGACCGATCCGGAACGAATGAAGGCGGTGCTGCTTACCCTGTTCATGGCCATCAGGGATCTGACAATCGCGATTGCGCCGGTGGTGCCCGCCGCTGCTGCCAAGGTCCTCGACCAGCTCGGCGTACCCGGCGACGCTCGCACCTTTGCAGCCCTGACCGATGCCGACTGGTATCTGGCGCGCGTGGCTGCCGGTGAAAAGCTCGCGCAGCCGGTGCCGGCGTTCCCGCGCCTCGAAATGCCCGAGGAGCCTGCCTCGGCATGATGCTGATCGATTCGCATTGCCATCTCAACTACAAGGGTCTGGTCGAAGATCAGGCCCAGGTTCTCGGGCGTGCGCGCGAAACCGGCGTACGCGGCTTTCTCAACATCTCGACCCGCCAGCGCGAGTGGGCCGATATCGTCGCCACGGCTGAGCGCGAAAGCGATGTCTGGGCGAGCATCGGCATCCATCCGCACGAGGCTGATGGTCATGCAGATCTGGGCGAGGCTGCGCTGCTGGAAGCCGCCGCGCACCCGCGGGTCATCGGCATTGGCGAAACCGGGCTGGATTACTATTACGACCATTCGGACCGGCAGGTGCAGCGGGACCTGTTCCGGGTCCACATCCGCGTGGCCCGCGAAACCGGCCTGCCACTCATCGTCCACACGCGCGATGCGGAAGACGACACGACGCGGATCATCGAGGAAGAAATGGGGAAGGGAGCCTTCCCCGCATTGATCCACTGCTTCACCGCATCCGCGACGTTTGCTGCCAGGATGCTGGAACTGGGCCTGTCAATCTCGCTTTCCGGCATCGTGACGTTCAAGAATGCCAAGGACTTGCAAGCGATTGCCGCCGAACTGCCTGAAGATCGAATCCTGGTCGAAACCGACGCGCCGTTCTTGGCGCCGGTGCCGCACCGGGGCAAGACCTGCGAACCGGCGTTCGTGTCGGACACTTGCGCCTTCGTCGCTGGCCTGCGTGGAACCTCGCAGGAAGCCCTTGCGGATCGCACCGGCGCCAATTTCTTCAAGCTGTTCAGCAAGGCCAGCCTGTGAAGCTGACGATCCTCGGCTCCGGCACGTCGACGGGCGTGCCGCGCATCGGCAACGATTGGGGCGATTGCGATCCGAACGAGCCGAGAAACCGGCGCACCCGGGTTGCCATCATGATCGAAGGCTTTGACGGCAGTCGCCTGCTGGTCGACACCCCGACGGACCTGCGGCAGCAGTTTCTCAGTTGCGGCATCGATCGCGTTGATGGGGTACTGTGGACTCACGACCACGCCGACCACTGCCATGGGATCGATGACCTCAGGCCGCTCCGTTACGGTCGAGCAGGACCCATTCCGGGCTATGCGGCAAGCGAGACCGTCCGCCGACTGCGCCAACGCTTCGGGTATGTCTTCGCCGGGCAGCACGGTTATCATACCATTGTAGAGCTGGACAATCTCGACCGTGTCAGGATGTTGTGCGGCATTGGCATCGGTCATTGCCAGATGCCGCACGGTCCGGCGCAGTCCACCGCGTTTCGCTTTGATCAGGGCGGAAAAACAATTGGTTATGCCACAGACTTCAGCGAAATTACGAATGAAATGATGGACCTGTTCTACAAGGTCGACGTTCTGGTCGTCGATTGCCTCAGGCGGCAGCCGCATCCGACGCATTCGCATCTGGGCATGGCGCTCGAACTGATCGAAGCCACAAGAGCAGGACACGGCATCCTGACGCATCTCGACAAGTCGATGGATTACCGGACATTGTGCGCCGAAACTCCGGACCATGTCGAACCTGCGTACGACGGGCTCGAAGTAAATCTCTAAGGCGGTGCCGCATGGACAGCTACGACACAGTGCGCATCATTGGCATTTCCATGGCGCTTGTCTTGGCCGTCGCCAACTTAAAGGGCCGTGAGATCGGATTGTCTGACGGCTTGAGAATGGCCGCTTTATGGGCCTTTCTGTTTATCGTCGTGGCTCTGGTATTCTCCGTGCTGGGATGGTGACGACGCGCTCCTCTCCGTGCTTAGTTTACATAATCATTATTATCAAATCTGATTTGGCCGGTTGGATCGACACCCTAACTCCGGTCAACCGAACCGGGAAAATACCATGAGCGCAGCTTCCACGCCCAATCTATCGCGGCTCCTAGCCATCATGGCCCGCTTGCGAGATCCGGCGCGCGGTTGCGAATGGGATTGCGCGCAGACTTTCGCAACGATCGCGCCGTACACTATCGAGGAAGCTTACGAAGTCGATGATGCCATCGCCCGCAACGACATGGCCGCGCTGAAGGAAGAACTTGGCGACCTGTTGCTTCAGGTCGTGTTCCATGCACGCATGGCCGAAGAACTCGGTCTGTTCTCGTTCGAGGACGTGGCGGAAGCCATTTCCGCGAAAATGGAAGCACGCCATCCTCATGTGTTTGGCAACGAGCCTGACGAAGGCCAGTCGCGTGAGGACCGCTGGGAGAGCGCCAAGGCCGCTGAACGCAGGTCAAAGGGGGCGACCAGTGCCATGGACGGCGTAGCGCTGGCGCTTCCGGCGCTGATGCGGGCCGAAAAGCTCCAGAAGCGCGCTGTCAGGCAAGGCTTCGATTGGCCCGACCCATCCGGCGCAGCTGCCAAGGTTTATGAAGAGATACAAGAGCTTGCAGAAGCTTCCTCAGACTCTGAGCGCGTTGCGGAAGCCGGTGACCTGCTTTTTGCGGCGGTCAACCTTGTGCGCAAGCAAGGCGTCGCGCCGGAAGAAGCGCTGCGCCAGGCTAACGCCAAGTTCGAGCGGCGCTTCAGGGGCATGGAGCAACTGGCCGAGGGCCGCTTTGCGCAGCTGACCCTCGACCAGCAGGAAGAGCTTTGGCAGGCAGTGAAAGCGTCAGAGCGCGGTGAAACGGCCTAGGTCACGCTGGGTCAACCGCACCTTGATGCGCAGCGCCGGATCGCCACCCGCAGTTTCCGCCTCGGCTTCCTCCAGGATATCGCCGTGGGCGTGCAGCCAGGCAATGCGCTGACCGTCTGACAAAGGAATCGTAAACTCCAGCATCTGCGCCCCGCCGGTGAGCATCTGGCCCAGCTGCTCGAGCAGCGCATCGACACCCGCGCCGGTCCAGGCCGAGATCGGCACCACCGGACTTTCGGCAATGCGCGCGGCAATGAGGTCCCGGCGCATCGCCTGCTCTTCGGCAGTCAGCAGGTCCCACTTGTTCCACGCCTCGACAATCGGGATCTTCGAGCCCCCTTCCCCGATCACATCAAGGTCGGCGAGGATCTGTTCGACTTCAGCCTTCTGATCCGCCGTCGCGGGATTGGAAACGTCGCGCACGTGCACGATCACGTCCGCCGCCGTGACTTCCTCGAGCGTGGCGCGGAAGGCCGCGACCAGTTGCGTCGGCAGCTCGGAGATGAAGCCCACGGTGTCCGACAGGATGGCCTTCTCGACGCCCGGCAGCCGGATTGCCCGCATCGTCGGATCAAGCGTGGCGAACAGGAGATCTTCCGCCATGACGTCAGCGCCTGTCAGGCGGTTGAACAGCGTGGACTTGCCGGCATTGGTGTAGCCCACCAGAGCAATCACCGGCCAAGGCGCTCGCTGCCGCCGTTCGCGGTGGAGGCCGCGCGTGCGCCGGACCTGTTCCAGTTCCTTGCGGAGCCGCGCCATGCGTCCGCGGATCTGGCGACGGTCCGCCTCGATCTGGGTCTCGCCCGGGCCACCAAGGAAGCCGAAGCCACCGCGCTGACGCTCAAGGTGTGTCCATGATCGCACCAGTCGCCCGGCCTGATAATCGAGATGCGCCAGTTCGACCTGCAGCCGCCCCTCGGCGGTTGCCGCACGCTCGCCGAAGATCTCGAGGATCAGGCCGGTCCGGTCGATGACCTTGCGCTTGAGTTTTTCCTCAAGGTTACGTTGCTGGATTGCCGACAGCGAGCCGTCGACGATGACCAGTTCGGCGTCTGACTGGTTGCAGGCCACGCCGATGCGTTCCACCTGCCCCTCACCGAACAGGGTAGCGGGGCGGACGGCGCGGATCGGCAGGATGAAGGCATCGACCACTTCGATGCCAATGGCGCGGGCGAGGCCCTGCCCTTCTTCAAGGCGGCTTTCCGCATCCGAGCCAAGCCCCCCTCCCCGTTGCTTGATATCGGGGAGGACGACAACGGCGCGCGCGCCACGGGTGACTTCACCGGCTATTTCGCCGGTGTTGTTGCCAAATTCAAAAGTACTCAGGAATCCTCACCATCCCAGTCGCCGGTGAGATCAACATGACCGGCAGGCTGAATTGTCGAAACGGCATGCTTGTAGGCGAGCTGTACGTATCCTTCGCGCTCGAGCAGCATGCAGAAGAGATCATAGGACGCGACCTTGCCCTGCAGCATGACGCCGTTCACGAGGAACATCGTCACCTGCACGCCGGAATCGCGCACGCTGGACAAGAACACTTCTTGCAGCAAGCGGGCCTTCTTGCCGTTTTCCTCACCACCCGTCTGGAAGTGCGCAACCGAAAGCTGCTGCCCGGGCATGATCGTCGAGATCGCGTGCTTGTAGACCAGCTGCGACTGGCCATCGCGGCGCAGCAGGATCGAGAAGTTGTCGAACCACGTGACGATGCCCTGCAGCTTGACACCCTTCACGAGGAACATCGTGACAGGGATCTTGTTCTTGCGCAGGTGGTTGAGGAAAAGGTCCTGAAGGTTCTGCCCCTTACCTCCGCTCGGGCCGGTTACCGGTGCCGAAGCTTCCGCGACTGGAGCGGGTTCGGGCTTGGGCCGAGGGCGGGCAGACAAGGTCTTTCCGGTCATTTCACGTGACTCCGTTTTCTATTGGCTCAGCCCTGCGGGGGCCTTCGCGATCTGGCCTTCGTGCTGATCGCACTCTGGCCGGGTTCATTGACGAGTTTATGTCCCCCCGCGCGTTCCGTAAACATGGGAAATTGCACAGGGTTCCGAATTAATGCGTATTCACACGCGAGAAATCAATCGGTCGCGCGATTATTCGTCGTCCTCATCCTCCCGACGCTCCGCCATTCCCAACAGCTTGAGCTTGCGGTGCAGGGCCGAGCGTTCCATGCCGATGAAGCTCGCAGTCTTTGAAATATTTCCGGAAAACCGCCTTATCTGGACCTTCAGATACTCGCGTTCGAAATTCTCCCGCGCCTCGCGCAGTGGCACGCCCATCAGGGCAGAACCTGCGGACTCTCCGCCCATCGGAGTGCTGACGATCTCTGACGGCAACATGTCCGAGTCGATCCGCGCCAACCGGTCACGCGGTGCCAGAATCACCGTCCGTTCGACAACGTTGCGAAGCTGGCGCACGTTGCCGGGCCAGTCATAGCTTTGCAGGGCCGCCATCGCCTCGGGCGAGATTGCAGGCGGCGCCACGCCCTGTTCGCTGGCGTACCGGGCGAAGAAGTGGTCCACCAACGGCGGAATGTCGTCGCGCCGGTCGATCAGCGACGGAATGGCAACCGGCACCACGTTCAGCCGATAATAGAGGTCTTCGCGGAACCGCCTTTCGGCGATCTCCTTTTCCAGCGGGCGCGACGAGGACGACACTACGCGGACGTCCACCCGCAGCTGGCGGTGGCCGCCGACCCTTGCAAAGGACTGCTCGGTCAGCACGCGCAGGATACGTGCCTGGCTGGAGGCGGGCATGTCGGACACTTCGTCCAGGAAGAGCGTTCCCCCGTCCGCCATCTCGAGCAGCCCCGCCCTCACCAGCTTGCCGTCGATTTCCTCTCCGAACAGCTCCTGTTCAAAGCGCTCGGGCGTGATGCGGGCGGAATTGACGGTGATGAACGGGCTCTGCGCCCGCGGGCTCCAGGAATGGAGCAGGCGCGCAGCAACTTCCTTGCCGGAACCGGCCGGGCCGGTAATCAGCAGGCGGCTACCGGTGTTGGCAACGCGCTTGAGTGTCGCGCGCACCTGGTTGATCGCCGAACTGTTGCCGGTGAACTCCTCGGCCATGGCAAAACCCTGGCGCAGGCGGGCGTTCTCACGGCGCAGGCGCTCGGTCTCGGTCGCCCGTTCCACCAGCAGCAACAGACGCTCGGCCTCGAAGGGCTTTTCGAGAAAATCCATGGCCCCGCGGCTGATCGCGGAAACGGCTGTGTCAATGTTGCCGTGCCCTGAGAAGATGATGACGGGCAGCTCTGGCTCGCGCTTCTTGATCTCGTCGAGGACTTCCAGTCCATCCATCGGGCTGCCGTGCAGCCAGACGTCCAGCAGTACAAGGCTGGGCCGACGCTCGTCGATCGCGGCAAGTGCCGAGGTGCTGTCCGCCGCAAGCCTGCAGCCATAGCCTTCGTCGGAGAGAACGCCTGCGACCAGTTCGCGGATGTCGCGTTCGTCGTCTACGATGAGGATATCGAGTGCCATTGCTTGGGTCCTGTCAGTCCTGTTCGGCCATTGCGCTTGATGTGGAAAGCGGGTCGCGGGCAAAGCGCATGGTCACGCGTGTCCCTCCGCCCGGCTCGGGGGTGAAGGCCATTTCGCCGCCGTGCTCCTCGACGATCTTGTGAACGATGGCGAGGCCCAGGCCAGTGCCCTTCTCCCGGGTGGTCATGTACGGTTCGAGAATGCGCTCGCGCTCCGCTGGAAGCCCGATGCCATTGTCGGTGACGCTGACGGTCACCGTGTCGTGGTCTCCAGCCAGGGTCACCGCCACGCGCCCACGGTAATCGACGTCCTCGCTCTTTGCCCGCGTTTCAATGGCTTCGACGGCATTTTTCAGAACATTGGTCATCACCTGACCGAACTGATGGCGATCGCACTGCAACGGCATCGACGCGGCATCGCAGGCGAAGCTGAAATCGATCCCGGTATGCGCCACTTCCTGCAGGAACAGGGATTGCCTGACGAGGTCGCTGGCGTCCTCGGCCCGGAAGACAGGCTTGGGCAGCCGGGCGAACGAGGAAAATTCGTCCACCATCTTCCTCAGATCGCCGACCTGCCTGATTATGGTGCTGGTCAATTCCTCGAACAATTCGGGATCATTCTCGATCTGGCGGCCATAACGGCGGCGCAGACGTTCGGTTGCCAGCTGGATCGGTGTCAGCGGGTTCTTGATCTCGTGGGCGATGCGGCGGGCCACGTCCGACCAAGCCGCGCGACGCTGATCGAGCAGTTGCCGGGTAATGTCCTCAAAAGTGATGACGTGACCGTTGCTGTCCTGCACGACGCGCACCGCCAGCGTGCGCAGGTCACCATCGAGCGGATACTGGATCACGTTGTTGGGCTGGCCCGAGTTCACGAGCTGCGCAAAAACCGGTGAAACTTCCGCGAGGGGACGGCCGATCGGGTTCTGGGCCGCGTCCGCAAGAAGCACGCGCTGTGCAGAAGAGTTGATCAACTGAACCGCGCCATCGCGCCCGATTGACACGATGCCCGCCGTGATCGATTCCAGAACGGCCTCGATGAACGCGCGTCGCACCTCGAGCTGCGCATTGGCGGTAACGAGAGCTTGCGTCTGGCCTTCGAGCTGCTGGGTCATGCGATTGAAGGCACGCGCCAGCAGCCCGACCTCATCGGTCCCGCTGCTCTGCGCCACGCGCATCGAGAAATTCCCGCTACCGATGGTTCGGGCTGCGGAAACCAGTTCGGCAAGCGGCGCCACCTGCCTGTCGGCAAAGCGCAGAGCTGCCCATACCGCAACCCCCACCAGTGCGAGGCTGACACCGAACAGGGCGAGGTTGAAGCGCAACTGCAGCGCCCTCGCCCGCGTCGTCAGCATGTCGTAGGACTTGAGCACGGTCTGCGCTCGCTCCCACTGCTGGAGCGCAAGTGCGTTCGACGTCCGCGCGGCAAAGAGATAGATGCCTCGGGCCTTGTCGATGGGCGTTACCGCCTCGATCCGTTCGGCCGATGCGCGGACGACCACGGCTTCGCCGGCATCGAGACGTTTCAGATCCGCCTGCGTCACGCGCTGCTGGCGGTCGGTCTTTTCGGGATCTACTATGGCGGCAGTGCGAAGCGTGCCGTCGCCTGCGCGTTCGAGGATCGCGGACTCGTTGAGCTGGCGACTGAGAACCTGGAAGGAGTACCCTTCGGCAAATTCGGTTGAGGTGATCGGCGCCTGGTCGAGGTAATCGCGAATGTCACCAGCCATGGTGACCGTTTCGTTGCCGACGTCGCGCAGCTTGTCCTCGTAATAGCCCCGCGCGAGCTTGTTTGCATTCTCCAGCATTCCGCGGGAATTGTCAGAGAACCAGAATTCGACGCCGGACTGGAACAGGAAAGAGGCGAAGATCACGACCAGAAGCGTCGGGATTGCTGCGATCAGCGAGAACAACCAGACCAGGCGGACGTGGAGGCGCCCGCTCGATCCAAGCACGCTTTGCGCGGCGCGTCTGATTGCCAGTCTCCGGCCCCACAGTATCTGGAGGGCCATGGCCGGGACAAGCGTTCCGATCAGAAGACTCGACGTGAGGCGCGAAGGCAGGATCTGGCCTTCGCTGCCGCTGCCGGTGACCGTCAGCCAGCTGACTGCCAGCATCAACGCAAGGACCGTAGAGGCCGCCACTTCGAGCAGGAAGAACACGTTTGCGCGACGCAGGCCGACGGCCATTCGCCGCACCCATCGCGGCATCCTGCGGACCGTGACTCTAGACTCCTGCATCATCGTTGCATGATCACAACACCACTGTTGCAGAAATGCAAGAGGAAACCGACGAGTGTCTGGCGGTGGACGACAAGTGTCGCAAACCATCAGTCGCGCAGGGCGAAGTCCTCCGCAATAATGCCAAGCTCGGACAGCCGCTTCCGCAACGTATTGCGATTTATGCCGAGGATTTGGGCAGCGCGCAGCTGGTTGCCACCGGTCTGGCTGAGGATCGCTGCAAATAGTGGGCGTTCGAATGCGGCGAGCGCTGCGTCATAGACGTCTCCGGGTGCCGGACTGTTGCTCGAAAGCCAATGCTTTACAGCCACGGCGATGTCGCTTTGAGCAGATTCGGTCGTGTGCTGCAGTTCCTGAGCCGGAGAGCTGCCTTCAGCGTGAACAAGCAAGGGTTCGATCACAGTGGCGTCGATGATCTCGTCGCGTGCCAGCAGGGCGAGCCGATAGATGAAGTTGCGCAGTTCGCGCACGTTGCCCCGCCACGGCTGGCGCGACAGCAGCTCGGCGCCGGACTGGGTCAACTGGCGGCGAGGCAGGCCTTCGGCTGCGGCATTCGCCAGAAAATGGCGGGCGAGAGCCTCGATGTCGTCTGCCCGGTCTCGCAACGGTGGCAGCTCGATCGGCACCACGGCCAGGCGATAGTAAAGGTCTTCGCGGAACGTCCCTGCGGCAATCATCGGCAGGAGATCGCGATTGGTGGCGGCGACGATCCGGCAATCCAGTGTGATCTCGTCACGCCCGCCAACGCGACGGATCCGTCCAGACTGCAAGGCGCGCAGCAGGCGCGTCTGGGCCTGCATGGGCATGTCGCCGATTTCATCGAGGAACAATGTGCCACCGCTCGCCTGTTCGAACTTGCCGATCGAGCGGGCAACTGCGCCCGTGAATGCACCTTTCTCGTGGCCGAACAGCTCGCTCTCGATCAGCTCGGCGGGGATGGCAGCGGTATTGACGGCCACGAAGGGCCCGGACCGGCGATTGCCGAGCTGGTGGATCGCTTCAGCCACAAGCTCCTTGCCCGTCCCGGATTCGCCCAGGATCAGCACGGTCAGATCGTTGCGCAAGACCCGCGTTATCATGCGGTAGACCGCCTGCATTGCGGCGCTACGGCCAACCAGCGGAAGGCCCTGCGTGACGTCCTGCGGCACGTCGATCTCGGCGGCTTCGGCCTTGCCGATGGCCTGCGTGACCGTGCGGACCAGTTCCTCGAGGTCGAAGGGCTTGGGGAAGTATTCGAACGCTCCGGTCTCGCTGGCGCGCACCGCCGTATCCAGCGTGTTCTGCGCTGAAAGGATAATGATCGGCATGGAGGGATGTGCATCGCGCACCGATCCCAGCGTTTCGATCCCGTCGCCGTCGGTCAGCATCACGTCGGTCAGCAACAGGCGATAGTCAGCGCCCGCAAGATGCCGGTCACGCCCAGCGACCGAATCGCAGTGATCGACGTCGAAGCCTTCGGCTTCAAGGGCAGCAGTGATGACGAGGGCGATCGAGGCGTCGTCCTCGACCAGAAGAACGCGCTTGGTCATCAGGGCACCGATCCGGCAACGGGGAGGTGAATACGGAAATGGGTGAGGCCGTTGGCCTCGTCCCGGTCATGCGTGATGCGCCCGTTCATTTCACGCACCAGCTTCTGGACCAGCGCAAGGCCAAGGCCCTGCCCGCTCTTTTTGCCGGTCACGAACGGTTCGAAGATGTGATCGCGCAGCTTGGGGTCGATGCCCGGGCCATTGTCTGACACGCGCAGCTCGATCGGCAGGCGCAACGGCTTTCCGCCCGGCCCGACATGCAGCTGGATGCCGCTGGCAAAGCGCGTACGCACCGAAATTCGCGGCTGCAGCTGGTGCTGGCAGGCTTCCCGCGCGTTGCTCAACAGGTTGAGCAGGACCTGCACCAGCGAATCCGCATTGGCTGTCACCGGGGGAAGCGATGGGTCGAACTCCTCCTCGATCACCACGTTCGAAGGGTGCCCGGCCACCAGCACCGCCTCGGCGCGCCGAACGGCCTCATGCAGGTTGCACTCCTGCGCCGGCTCGGCACTGCGCCGCGACAGCGACTGCATCTGGTCGATCAGCTTGGCAATCCGGTCGACCTCGGCCGTGATCAGCCCGGTCATTGCCCGGTCGCGTTCGCTCAGCTTGCGGTCGAGCAGCTGCGCCGCGCCGCGGATGCCGGCAAGCGGGTTCTTGATCTCGTGCGCCAGCACTTCCGGCGCACGCAGGGCCACGCCCTCGCCGCCGCCCGCGCCTCGCCCGTCGCCGGTCAGCGCCTCGACGCCGACGCCTTCGTGCAGCATCAGCAATTGCCAGCCCGGACAATGGGTCACCGGGCTCGTCATCACGTCGAACGTGCGCACCGGCTGCCCCATGATCCGCACGCCCACGCCGCGTGCAAACAGATTCGCCTCGCCATCTGCCAGACGCCCGAGGATCAGCGGTTCCTCGAATTCGAACAGTTCCGCCACGGACTTGCCGACCAGGCGCCGGTAGCTCTGGCCCATCAGTTGCTCGGCGGCGGGGTTGACCGAAGCCACCACCAGCTCCGGATCGAGCTGCAACAGGGCGAGCGGCAGGCTGGCGACGACGCGCTTGGGATCGGGCTTCTGCCCGGGCTCGGTCCTGCGCCAGTCGGGCAGCAAGCTCATGCCGCCGCGCGCTGCCCCACCTGTGCCGAAAGGCTGTGCTCGATCGCGCGCTTGTAGAAATCGGCCAGATTTGCGAGCACCGCCTTGGGGTCGTCGATGAAGTTGACCTTGTTGCGGAAATCGGCCGAACCGTGGAGGCCCTTGGTATACCACCCGATGTGCTTGCGAGCCATGTTGACCCCGGTGACCGTCCCGTAGTGCTCCTGCATCGCCTTGTAGTGTTCGACGATCAGCGCATACTGTTCGGGGAGAGTTGGATCGGCCAGGCGCTCGCCCGTCTCCAGCCAGTGCATGACCTGGCCGAGCAGCCACGGCCGCCCGTAGGACCCGCGCCCGATCATCACGCCATCGGCACCGCTCTGTTCGATCGCGGCGGCAACGTCCTCGATCCCGCAGATATCGCCATTGACGATGACCGGGATCGACACCGCGTCCTTCACGCTGCGCACGAAACCCCAGTCGGCATTGCCCTTGTACATCTGGTTGCGGGTGCGGCCGTGGACCGTGATCATCTTCGCACCGATGTCTTCGGCAATCCGCGCGAGTTCCGGCGCGTTGAGGCTGTCGTGGCACCAACCCATGCGCATCTTCACGGTCACCGGCACCTTCACCGCCTTGACCGTTGCCTCGATCAGGCGTGTGGCGAGCGGGATGTCACGCATGAGTGCGGAACCGGCATCGCCGTTCACCACCTTGCGCACCGGGCAGCCCATGTTGATGTCGATGATCGCCGCGCCCTGCTGCTCGACCAGCTTCGCCGCTTCGGCCATCTGCGCCGGGTCACAGCCCACCAGTTGCATCGAAACCGGCTCTTCCATCGGATGCCAGGCTGCCTTCTGGATCGACTGGCGCGTCTCGCGGATGGCAGCTGGGCTGGCGATCATCTCGGTCACGTTGAGACCCGAGCCGAAGCGACGCACGATCGTGCGGAACGGCAGGTCCGAAACCCCGGTCATCGGTGCGAGCACGACCGGGCAATCGACCGTTACAGGGCCGACCTGGATGGGCTTGAGCACGGGCGGGACGGGAGCATAGGACATCGGGATCAAATCTGCCTAAAAAACAGGCAGGCGCTTAGTCGATTACAGGTGAAACGGCAAGACGGTTGCTCATCCGCCCCAAGCGCTGGTAGAGGCGCCGCGAATGAGCGATCCCCTTCCCTCCCGCACCGGGCCGGTTGCCGCCGTCGTCGTGGCCGCGGGCAAGGGCTCGCGCACCGGCGGCAGCGTGCCCAAGCAGTTCGTCGCATGGCGCGGAAAGCCTCTCGTCCGCCATTCGGTCGAAGCACTGGTGGAAGCGGGCATCGCCCCGATCGTCGTCGCCATACCACAGGGCTTTGAGGCCGAGGCGGCGCAGGCGCTTTCGGGCCTTCCCGGCATCAGGTTCACGCACGGCGGCGCCACGCGGCAGGAATCCGTCCGCCTCGCCCTGGAAACACTGCAGCACGACGCGCCCGCGCGCGTGCTGATCCACGACGCGGCACGCCCAGCGCTGCCACAGGCCGTGATCGCTTCACTTCTAGGCACTCTCGACCGTGGCCTCGCCGCGATCCCGGTCCTCCCCGTGGTCGACAGCATGATCCGCGGCGCCGACGACGCGATGGCGGAAAAGGTCATTCGCGAGGAACTCTACCGCGTCCAGACACCGCAGGCCTTCGACTACGCCGCAATCCTCGCTGCGCACCAGGCGTGGACCGGCGAGCCCGACGCGGGCGACGATGCACAGGTTGCCGCCTCAGCCGGCATTAATGTGCTGCTTGCCAATGGCGACGAAGTTCTGCGCAAGATCACATTCGCCGCCGACCTTGAGGAACAGGACATGACCCGATTGCCCCGCACCGGCATGGGCTTTGACGTGCATCGCCTGGTCGAGGGCGAGGAGCTTTGGCTCTGTGGCGTGAAGATCGCGCACAGCAAGGGGCTGTCCGGCCATTCGGACGCCGACGTTGCAATCCATGCACTGGTCGATGCGCTGCTGGGCGCCGTGGCCATGGGCGATATCGGCGATCACTTCCCGCCATCCGACCCGCAGTGGAAAGGCGCATCGTCCAACCGCTTCCTCGCGCACGCTGCACATCTCGTCCGGGATGGCGGGTACGAGATCGGCAATGTGGATGTTACCATTATCTGCGAGGCCCCGAAGATCGGGCCGCACAAGTTCTCGATGCGTGAGGCACTTGCCCGGATTCTCGGGATTGACTCAAGTGCCGTCTCAGTCAAGGCGACGACTACGGAACGCCTCGGCCTCACCGGCCGGGGCGAAGGTATCGCGGCACAAGCGGTGGCGACGGTCGTCCCCCGCTGATCCGCAGGAGCAAAGACGTTATGGTCTCTTCCCGTATTCTTTTCGGCGCGCTTGCGGGTGCAGCGCTCATGCAGGCCCAGATGGCGCAGGCCGCAACAGCAACGGCGCCTTGTCTCAGTGAAAGCGAAGTGACCGCGCTGGTCGGCTACGCCCTGCCCTCGGTCATCGACGGCACGATGAAGGGCTGCAAGCCGCACCTTGCCGCAAATGGCTACTTCGCCACCCGGGGCAGCGAATTCCTGAACCGCTATGCCGCGCGCAAGGATCAGAACTGGCCGCTCGCCAAATCCGCATTCCTCAAGCTTGGCGGTTCGAAGGACGCCAAGATGGCGGACATGATGCAGAACCTGCCCGACAACGCCATTCAGCCCTTCGTCGAGGCGATGGTCAGCGAAATGGTCAGCGGCGAGATCAAGCCCGATCAGTGCACTGCTATCGAACGCGGCGTGCGCATTCTCTCGCCACTTCCGCCGGAAAACACGGCAGAGCTGGTGACCTTCATCCTGGTCATGGCGGACAAGCCGAAGCCCGGCAAAGCCTCGTCGTTCCCGATCTGCAAGCCGGCGGCCTGATCAATGCCGATGGAAAGCCTGCTTCCTGAAGAAATTGGCGATCTTGCCCGTCGCGTGATTGCCGAGAATGCCGCTCTCGGCCGCAAGGTCGCGGTAGCCGAAAGCTGCACCGGCGGGCTTGTCGCTGCGGCCCTTACCGAAGTCCCCGGCAGCTCCGCCGTGCTCGATCGCGGCTTCGTGACCTATTCGAACGAGGCCAAGAACCAGCTTCTCGGCGTCTCGGAAGATCTCATCGATACCTTCGGTGCAGTTTCGATCGCCGTCGCGTGGTCGATGGCGCAAGGGGCGCTCAAGAAGTCCGGGGCCGATGTCGCCGTGGCCATCACGGGCGTCGCCGGGCCGGATGGTGGTTCGGAACAGAAGCCGGTCGGCACCGTCGTCTTTGCCTGCGCCAAGCGCGGCGAGGACCCCGAAGCAACCAACGCGGAGCTCAAACTGTTCGACAGCGCCAGCACGCGAGCCGAAGTGCGCTTTCAGGCGACGCTCACCGCGCTGGAACTCTTGCTGCCGTAAAGCTGCTCGGCCCTCTTCTCGAACGCGGCGACCATCTTGCGGAACGCCGCGTCGAGATACTGCCCGGCGAGCTTTTCGAAGATCGCGCTGCGGAACGTGAAATCGACGCAGAAGTCGATCACGCACCCCCCGTCGGGCCCTTCCCGGAACGTCCAGTCGTTCTCGAGCCGCTTGAGCGGGCCGTCAATGTACTCGACCTTGATCGACCGCGGTCGGTCCTTGACCACGCGCGAGGTGAACTTCTCGCGCAGTGCGCTGAAGCCTACGAGCATGTCGGCGATCATCTCGCTTTCGCTATCGGACTTGATCCGGGTGGCGACCACCCACGGCAGGAACTCCGCATAACGACGCACGTCGGCAACAAGGTCGAACATCTGTTCGGCCGACCATTGCAGCGTCCGGGTTTCGGTAATTCTCGGCAAGTCAGGCCTACATTCCGACCTTGGCCGCAGCCTTGGCCAACTGGGCATCGCGCGCGGCGCGCATCGCGCGGAAATCGTCGCCTGCGTGATAGCTGGAACGGGTCAGCGGGCTCGCCGCAACCTGCAGGAAGCCCTTGGCGCGCGCGATCGAGCCATACGCCTCGAATGCCTTCGGCGTAACAAAATCGATCACCTTGGCGTGCTTCGGCGTCGGCTGCAGATATTGTCCCATGGTCAGGAAGTCGATCTGCGCTGAACGCATGTCGTCCATGACCTGGTGAACCTCGAGGCGCTCTTCACCAAGGCCCAGCATGATGCCCGACTTGGTGAAGATGCGCGGATCGTGGCGCTTGACCTGCTCGAGCAGACGCAATGACGCATAATAGCGCGCGCCTGGACGGATCGTCGGATAGAGGCGGGGGACCGTCTCGAGATTGTGATTGTAGACGTCCGGCCCCGCCTCGACGATCGATTCGACGGCCGCTTCCATCTTGTTGCGGAAATCGGGCGTCAGAATCTCGATCGTGGTGTTGGGTGTGAGCTCGCGCAGAGCCTTGATCACCTTGACGAAGTGGCCGGCACCGCCGTCGGGCAGGTCGTCCCGGTCGACCGAGGTGATGACGATGTGCTCAAGCCCCATCTTCGCCGCAGCCGTCGCCACGTTCATCGGCTCCATCGGATCGACAGCGCGCGGCATCCCGGTCTTCACGTTGCAGAACGCACAGGCGCGGGTGCAGACCTCGCCGAGAATCATCACCGTGGCGTGCTTCTTGGTCCAGCATTCGCCGATGTTCGGGCAGGCCGCTTCCTCGCACACGGTGTTCAGCCCGAGTTCGCGCATGAGGGCGCGAGTCTCGCCATAGCCCTTGCTGGTCGGAGCCTTGACGCGGATCCAGTCGGGCTTGCGCTGGCGCTCGGGGCGGAGATTCTGGGCCGGTTCGGTCATGGCGCCCAGATAAGCCGTTACGCCAGCACTTGAAAGACCCAATCTATGTGGTCATTAGCTCAGGCCATGACCCAGGCATCTCCCGAACTCGACCGCCTCATTGCAGGCTATCGCCGCTTCCGCGAAAGCGGCTGGACCCCGAAGCTTGAGCGCTGGCGCGAACTGCGCGAGGGTCAGGAACCGCAGGTGATGATCATTGCCTGCTCCGATAGCCGGGTCGATCCGGCACAGATCTTCGATGTCGATCCGGGCGAAATCTTCGTGGTCCGCAACGTGGCGGCTATGGTGCCTCCGTTCGAAACCAATCCCGGCCATCACGGCGTTTCGGCGGCGCTGGAATTCGCGGTACAGGTGCTGAAGGTCAAGGAAGTCGTGGTCATGGGCCACGGCATGTGCGGCGGCTGCAAGGCAGCCCTGACACAGAGCCTCAAGGGCACTGAGCCGGGTGAAGGCGGCTTTGTGGCGGACTGGATTTCACTGCTCGACGATGCACGAGAGGACGTCGTCTCGCACTTCGGGACCGAAGGACATGAAGCCGAGCGGGCGATGGAGCAGGCCGGCGTTCGTGCCAGCCTTGCCAACCTGCGCACATTCCCGTGCGTTCGCCGCAAGGAGGCGAGCGGCGAGCTCAAGCTTCGCGGTGCATTCTTCGCGATTTCAGACGGCGTGCTGCATGTGCTGGACGAACCCAGCGGAGCATTCGCTCCGGTCAACTGACCACGGCAATCGCTCCAGAAGCAAAAAAGGGCGGCCTGCGAAGGCCGCCCTTTTCGTTTGCCAGAAGCCTCAGGCTTACTTTGCCTGGGTGTTGGCGAAAGCCAGCCACAGGCGGCCGAGCGTTGCACGGGCGCCGCCGACTTGGGCAAAGGTCGCCTTGGCGTCGGCGAACTTGTCCTGGTCGAGCTGCGCGATGCCGAGGCGAGTCAGGGCACGGTCCTTGTCGATGCCACCCTTTTCGATGGCCATCTTGTAGAACTCTTCCGCCTTGGCGGCTTCGTCGTACGAAAGGTACGCATCGGCCATGGCCATCGGGCTCTTGCCGTCCTTGGCAGCGCGGGCTTCCTTGTCCAGCGCCGGGAGCGAGGCCTTGTCAGGCGCGATGCGACCCTTGGCCTGGGAGATGGCGTCCGTGACGAAAGCATCGTTCGCCTTCAGCACGCCGGCCTGCACGCCCATGTTGGCAACCTTCAGCACTTCGCCCGGCAGACGACGCGGGTCAGCTGCTTCGATGTACTCGACGTATTCGCGCTCGACGTACTTAGCATCGTTCTGGAAACCGCCCGAACGCATCAGCAGACGGCCGAGGTCCAGCGACTCCTGGTTGGTGAACTGGCTGAACTCGCGAACCAGCTGGCCCGCACCGAGCCAGTTCAGCGGGGTCGGGTTGTTTTCCACCATCAGCGTCGACCATTCGATCGCCTGCGGCCCGAGCTTGTTCTTGTAGGCAATCAGGTTTGCACGCTTGAACCAGCCTTCGGGCACTTCGGCACCGGCTGCCTTGCGCGCATCCAGTGCCATCTTCAGCGCGGTCAGCGCTTCAGCGTTCTGGCCCTGCTGCGAGTACGAGTCCGCCAGCAGCTCGGCTGCCGTATCGTCCTTGTAGTTCGCCTGGACAACCGGGGTCAGCGCCTTGACGGCGGTGGCGTAGTCCTTGTTCGAATAGGCGAAGTTGCCGAGGTAGAACTGGTACTCGGTCACGTTCGCTGCCGGAACCTGCCCGCTGTCGAGCATGTTCTGGATGCCGCGCTGGCGCATCGCGATGTCGTTCAGCGTACCGCCGATGCTGACAGCCCAGCCGCCTGCCGCCATGCGGTCGAGCGGTGTCTTGATCGCAGCTTCGGCAGCAGCGAGTTCAGCCGGAGCGTTGGCCAGCAGCGCCTTCTGCGCAGCGGCATCGGCACCCTTCTTCTTGGCTTCATCAAGCGCGGTCACGGTCTTCTGGATCGGGCCGGCAGCGGCCACGAATTCCTTCGAGTAGCTGGCCTTCTCGGCCTTGGCTTCCTTTTCCTTGGCGAATGCCGCGGTCGACGTGACCGACAGTGCGCCGGCCGAAAGCGCGAGGGCCATCGCCGTCTTGCCAATCAGTCCGAAAGTAGCACGCATAGAAATCGTCTCCTGTTCGACCGGATGCGTCTGGCGGAAGCGACCCTGCCCCGACACCTTCGCACCCCGGTGTCCTCTCACCTCTGGTCGATCCCGCTAGTGGCGCGGAATTGGGCCCTTGGCAACGGTTTGCGCACTATCCTTTTCACGGTGAACGCCATTTGAATGGCGTCTCGTCCGAATATTCATGCATCTGGTCGCAGGTGTGGAAAACCGGCTTCGTTTCAGGCCCACCGTGGCCCGATTGCTGGCTATCGTGCGGCAATTGGCCTAGGGCCATCTTTCATCCCTTGTAGCTATAACGAAAAGCAGTTCCCGTGAGCGACGACACCACGATCATCGACCCCCCAGTCCCCGCCCCGGAAGGCGAGTTCCAGCGGATCGACATCGTCGACGAGATGAAGACCAGCTACCTCGATTACGCTATGAGCGTGATCGTCAGCCGCGCGCTGCCCGATGTGCGCGATGGCCTGAAGCCGGTCCACCGTCGCATCCTGTGGACCAGCCACGAAAACGGCTTCGTGTCGACCAAGGCCTATCGCAAGTCCGCCCGTATCGTCGGCGATTGCATGGGCAAGTATCACCCGCACGGCGACGCCGCGATCTACGATGCCCTTGCGCGCATGACGCAGGACTGGTCGATGCGCCTGCCGCTGATCGATGGGCAAGGCAACTTCGGCTCGATGGACCCCGATCCGCCGGCTTCGATGCGCTACACCGAAGCGCGCCTTGCCAGGGTCGCGGATTCGCTGCTCGGCGATATCGAGAAGGACACGGTCGACTTCATCCCGAACTACGACGGGTCGGAGCATGAGCCGCAGGTCCTGCCCGCGCGCTTCCCCAACCTGCTGGTCAACGGCGCGGGTGGCATCGCCGTCGGCATGGCCACGAACATTCCGCCGCACAACCTCGGCGAAGTGATAGACGGCTGCCTTGCCTACATGGACAACCCGCTGATCTCGATCGACGAGCTGATCCAGATCATTCCAGGGCCGGACTTCCCGACGGCCCCGCTGATCCTCGGCACCGCGGGCGCCCGCAAGGCCTACCATGAAGGCCGCGGCTCGATCATCATGCGCGCCCGCCACCAGATCGAGGAAGGCCGGGGCGATCGCCGCTCGATCGTGCTCACCTCGATTCCCTATCAGGTCGGCAAGTCCGGCCTTGTCGAAAAGATCGCCGAAGCCGCCAAGGACAAGCGGATCGAGGGCATTTCCGACATTCGCGACGAATCCAACCGCGAAGGCGTGCGCGTCGTCATCGATCTCAAGCGCGATGCTACGCCCGAAGTCGTCCTCAACCAGATCTGGCGCAACACCCCTGCGCAATCGAGCTTCCCGGCCAACATGCTCGCCATCCGTGGCGGCCGTCCGGAAGTCCTCAACCTCAAGGACATCATCGAAGCCTTCGTCCGCTTCCGCGAAGAGGTCATCACCCGCCGCACCAAGTTCGAACTGAACAAGGCGCGCGACCGGGCGCATATCCTGCTCGGCCTCGTCATCGCGGTGACCAACCTCGATGAGGTCGTGCGCATCATCCGTGGCTCGCCGAACCCCGCCACGGCGCGCGAAACCCTGCTCGCTCGCGAATGGCCGATGGGCGAGATCGCGCAGTACATCAAGCTGGTCGAAGCCATCGAAGACATCGGCGTGGCCGGCGCTGCCACCTATCGCCTGTCCGAAATCCAGGTCCGCGCCATCCTCGACCTGCGCCTCCACCGCCTGACCGCGCTGGGCCGGGATGAGATCGGTGAAGAACTCGAAGGCCTCGCCACCGCGATTGCCGAATACCTCTCGATCCTGGCTGACCGCGTGAAGCTTTACGGCGTCATGCGCCAGGAACTGCTCGAAGTCCGTCAGGCCTTCGCCACGCCGCGCCGCTCGGAATTGACCGCGCCTGCCGATGGCATCGAAGACGAAGACCTGATCGAGCGCGAGGACATGGTCGTCACCATCACGCTTGACGGCTATATCAAGCGCACGCCGCTCTCCACCTTCCGCGCCCAGAACCGTGGCGGCAAGGGCCGCTCAGGCATGGCGACGAAGGACGAGGATGCCGTGGCGACGATGTTCGTCACCAGCACCCACACTCCGGTCCTGTTCTTCTCGACTGCGGGCAAGGTCTATCGCCTCAAGGTCTGGCGCCTGCCCGAAGGCGGGCCGACCACGCGCGGCCGCCCCGTGATCAACATGCTTCCGGCGCTCGACAAGGACGAGACCATCGCCACCGTGCTGCCGCTGCCGGAAGACGAGGCGGAATGGGGCAAGCTTTCGGTCGTCTTCGCCACGGCCAAGGGCAATGTCCGCCGCAACTCGATGGATGCCTTCGCCAACATTCCGTCGAACGGCAAGTTCGCGATGAAGTTCGATGAAGACAGCGACGATCGCCTGATCGGCGTCGCCCTGCTCGAAGCAACGGACGACGTGCTGCTCGCCACCCGCGCCGGGAAGGCCATTCGCTTCGCAGGCGACGAAGTCCGAGAATTCACCAGCCGCACCTCCACCGGCGTGCGCGGCATGACGCTTAAGGGCGACGACGAGGTCATCTCGCTGTCGATCCTGCACCGCGTCGGCACCACGCCTGACGAGCGCGAGGACTACGTCCGCTTCGCACCCTGGAAGGGCGAGAAGGAAGGCGAACCGGCCTTGTCGGCCGAGCGCTATGCCGAACTTCAGGCACGCGAACAGTTCATCCTTACCGTCTGCGCCAATGGCTACGGCAAGATGTCCTCGGCCTATGAATACCGCCGCACCGGACGTGGCGGTCAGGGCATCACCAATATCGACAACATTGCCCGCAACGGCCCGGTCGTGGCCAGCTTCCCGGCGACGCAGGCCGACCAGCTCATGCTCGTCACCGATCAGGCCAAGCTGATCCGCCTGCCGCTCGATTCGCTTCGCGTGATCGGTCGCGGCTCGGCGGGCGTGCGCCTGTTCAACGTCTCGGGCGACGAACATGTCGTCAGCGCCGTGCGTCTTGCCGAAGGCGAAGGCGAGGATGCCGAGACGACCGAGCCCAGCAGCGGCAATGAAAGCGCAGCACCCGCCGCACCGGAAGACGGCACCGCCGAATGACTGACCTCCCCCTCCTCGCCTACAAGGTCCTGACCGGCCCGCAGATGGCGCAGCTTGAAGCGGACGGCGTGTTCAAGGGTGCCGCGGTCGATCTGGCGGATGGCTACATCCACCTGTCGACCGAGGCGCAGCTGACCGAAACCGTCGACAAGCACTTCGCAGGGCAGGACGATCTCCACGTCGCCGCCGTCGATCTCGCCGCACTTGGCTCTGCGGTAAAGTGGGAGCCGTCGCGCGGCGGCCAGCTTTTCCCGCATATCTACGGCGATCTGCCGTTGAATGCAGTCGTCGCCTATTCTCCGATGGAGCGGGATCAGGACGGAACGGTCAGGTTGCCGATCGCAAGCTGACCGTCTGGGCTAGGGCGGAAACCGCTCTAGTTGCCCGCGTCGATCAAGGCCTGAACTTTCCGATAGAAGCTTTCGCGCGCCTCGGGCTGTGGTCCGGCGCTGGCGCGCGGCCAATCCGAATTGCTGGCAATCACCAGTTTGCGCTTGGGGTCAATGAAGATGCCCTGGCCGAAGATGCCTTGGGCGGCGAAAGTGCCATCGTCATTGGTCCACCACTGGAAGCCATAGCCGCGCCCTGCCCGGCCGATATCCCTCTGCTTGGTCGTCGCCTGTGCGAACCAGTCCGACGGCACGATCTGCCTGCCATCGCGCCCCTTGCCACCGTTCAGCACAAACAGGCCGAACCTTGCGTAATCGCGTGTCGCGGCCTGCAGGCAGCAACCACCGATCTCGAGCCCGGTCTTCCCCAACAGCCACGTCGCCTCGGCTTCCATTCCGGCAGGTTGCCAGACCTTCTCCTGCAAATAGGCGGACAATGACTTGCCGGTGGCCGAACTCACAAGCACGCCGATCAGGTTGGTCTCGCCAGTGTTGTAATGCCACACCTCCCCGGGCGGATAGGCGCGCGGCAGCTTGCGCATATAGCTGACGGTGGCATCGAGGCCGTCCTCCGGCTGGGCCCGATTGAACTCGGCAACATCCGACTTCGGGTCTTCGTAATCCTCGTTCCAGCGTACGCCTGATGACATGGTCAGCAGCTGTCGCACGCTCACGTCATCGTAAGCGCTGCCCTTGAGGCCAGGAATATACTGGCTGACCTTGTCGTCCAGGCTCCTGATCGCGCCATCCTGCAAGGCTGCGCCGACAAGGGTCGAGGTGAATGACTTCGCCACCGAAAAGCTGGTCCAACGACCCTTGGCATCGAAGTCCAGCCCGTAGCGCTCCAATCGCACTTTGCCATCCTGCACGATCACCAACCCCGCCGTGCGCTGGCTTGCCATATATTCGTCCAGTCCCGGCACGGTCAGCGGCTTGCCTGCTGGAAGAGGCAAAGGTTCGGCCGCAGGCGCAATCGTGTTGGCCTTGGCCAGAAACGGCAACCTGTCCATCGCCCGGAAAGCCGCATCACGCTGCCCTTCCCGCCAAGACAGCACGTCGGCATTGGTCGGTAGCGCAAGAAGAATTCCCCGCGTTTCCTTGTCAAGCGAGGCAAACCCGGCACCCCCGGCCAGCACGACCGCTCCTAACAAAACCCACCGCTTCCGCATCCACCGCTCCCGTTATTGACACTTGGGACAATAGCGAGCGCTGGCAGGGCGGCAAGTGACGTCAGGCCACCAACCGCACCTGCGATTGGGTGGAACCCGCAATCTTTTCAACGGCGAAGCGGCCGTCCTTCTTGAACACTTGCAGCCAGCTCCTTGATCCGAACGAGGCGGGTTGGAGCTTCGCCTTGCTCAGGACGGTAGCGAGCTCCGGCAATGCCACCCATTCCCGCTCGTTGGCCAACTCGTTCAAAGCTTCCCTGACTTTGGCCCAGTTGGCGGCTTCCGATTTGGACGGCTCTTGCGGGGGCTTGGCTTTGGTCGCAGCTGCCGTTGGTTTCTCGACTTTCTCAGAGGATGTTGCGGCAGCCTTCCTCGTGTTCAGAACGATATGGTATTTCGAGCAACTGTTTCGGAGTTTCAGGTCAGCGGCATCACCGCCGAAACCATGCACTTCGGCGCCCTCCCTGCGCAGAAATTCGACAAGTGGCTGAAAGTCACGGTCATTCGATGCAATGCAGACGCAATCAAACCCCTTGCGCAGGACGATTTCGACTGTCTCGACAGCCAAGGCGATGTCGGTGGTGTTCTTCTTGTTCTTTGAAGGTGTAACCTGTCTCACATCGAGCGGATGGTCTTTGGAATGGTCTATCCATTCGCCATTCGCCCCGTTTGCAAAGTTTCCATAGACACGGCGCAACTGCACGTCCCCCAACGACGTTGCGATCGCTTCAATCTTTGACATCGTGCTTGCGGGCACGTTCTCGCCATCAATCATGATGGCAACACGCTTCTTGTTCTGCACAGTATTCATCAATGTGCTTATTGCGGCAGAAGGCTTACGAAATTCCAATATGTAGTCACTTCGGATTGGAAACGCTTTCCTACAGGGCAGGTTTTTGCCATGGTGCCGACTGTCAGCGAAGCACCTTGAAAGCCCCGGAAATCCGCGCCAAAACTGCGTTCCAACTCCCGTTCCGCAGTTCTCTCTGGACAGTGTAAACCCCGTAAACCCCCATTCAGCATTCCAGGGACAACGATGAACGACCTCACCCATCTCGATTCGACCGGCACCGCTCGCATGGTCGACGTCGGCGGCAAGACCGAGACGCACCGCGTCGCGATTGCGCGTGGTATGATCCGCATGTCTGACGCCACGCTCGAGGCGATCAGGTCCGGCAATGCTCCGAAAGGCGATGTGCTTGGCCCAGCGCGGATTGCCGGGATCATGGCGGCGAAAAGGACAGGCGACCTCATCCCGCTCTGCCATCCACTGGCGCTCGATGCGGTCAACATCGATTTCGCCTTCGTCGCCGACGGCATCGAATGCACCGCCTCCGCTTCGTTGACCGGTCGCACGGGCGTAGAGATGGAAGCGTTGACGGCGGTGAGCCTCGCCCTGCTGACGATCTACGACATGGCCAAGGCTCTCGACAAAGGCATGGTGATCGAAAGTGTCCGTCTGATCGAGAAGCGGGGCGGCAAGTCCGGAACCTGGCGCGCTCCGGAATGAAAGCGCCGCCCCTACCCCTTGCCGAAGCGCAGAGCCGGTTGCTCGCGCTCGCGCCTTCGCTGCCCGTCGAGCATCGCTCGGTTGCCGAATGCCTTGGCCATTACCTAGCCGAGGACCTCCTTGCCCGGCGCACGCAGCCAGCGGCAGCCCTTTCGGCGATGGACGGCTATGCCATGCGCAGTGCCGATCTTCCGGGCCCGTGGCGCGTGATCGGTGAAAGCGCGGCCGGCCACCCCTTCGGCGGCGAGGTCGGCCCCGGTGAAGCCACCCGCATCAGCACTGGCGCCATACTGCCCAAAGGCGCGGACATGGTGCTGCTTCAGGAGGACAGCGCGCGCAACGGCAACGAGCTGAGCTTGACCGGCGAGCCACCGCAGCCCGCTTCGCGCCACGTTCGACCCGCAGGCATGGATTTCAGCTCTCGCGAAACGCTGATCTCTGCGGGTAGCCGCATTAGCCCTGCGCAAATCGCGCTCGCCATCGCCGGTGGCCACAGCCATCTCCCCGTGCGCCGGCGTGTCAGCCTGACCGTCATCGACAGCGGCGACGAACTGGTTCCTCCCGGCCACCTGCCCGACCTGCACCAGCTTCCCGCCAGCAACGGGCCGATGCTCTGTGCGATGGCCGCCTCCCTGCCGGTCGATATCCGCCATGCCGGTCCTGTGGCGGACGAACTCGCAGAATTGGTCCGCGCGCTGGACGCGGCAAACAGCTCGGACATCATCGTCACAAGCGGCGGGGCGTCAGTCGGGGATCACGATCTCGTTCGCCCGGCGCTCGAGGCCGTTGGCGCCTCGATCGACTTCTGGCGCATCGGCATCAAGCCGGGCAAGCCGCTGCTGGTGGCAACGCGTGGATCCCAGATCATTCTCGGCCTGCCCGGCAATCCAGCCTCGGCCTTCGTTACGGCCTACCTGTTCATGCTCCCCCTGTTGAGAGCGATGCTCGGCGCGAGTGCGCCTTTGCCAAAAGCCATCCCAGCCCGGCTTGCAGAGCCACTGGCGCAGGGCGGGAGCCGAATGGAGTTCCTGCGCGCGATATGGGACGGAGCGTCGGTAAGGCTCGACCCGCTCCAGGATTCCGGAGCGCTCTCTCCACTTTCAAGGGCCAACGCGTTGGCCGTGCGGGAAGCAGGGGCCGAGGCCAAACCGGCCGGAACGGATGTTCCTATCTACCTCCTCGAAAATGGCGGAATTGCTTGACGAGTCGCAACAGGTTGCTTATCCGTTCCGCATTCGTTCGCCGGGATGGAACATTCGCTCCCGGTCCATGAAAGACCAGCGGCTTCGCCTCGAAGCCGCGCATTGCGGAGTGGCCGCCGATGTTGACGCGCAAGCAGCACGAACTGCTCACCTTCATTCAGGTCCGGCTTGAAGAGTCGGGCATCTCCCCCTCGTTCGAGGAGATGAAGGAAGCGCTCGATCTGAAGTCCAAGTCGGGCGTCCATCGGCTGATCTCGGCGCTTGAAGAGCGTGGCTTCATCCGCCGCCTCCCCAACCGCGCACGGGCACTCGAAGTCCTCCGCCAGCCTGACAGCGCGGTGGGCAAGCAGAGCGCCGTTCGGCAGATTGCCAATGCAGATGGTGGAGCAACGGGCGGAAGCGTCACGGCGCTTCGTCCTGCACCAAAAGCGCCTCCCGTGCCTGTGGCGGCAAACGACGTGATCGAGCTGCCGCTGCACGGCAAGATTGCAGCCGGTGTGCCAATCGAAGCGCTTGAGACGACGGCGACCCTGCCAGTTCCTGCCGCGCTACTGGGCGCAGGAGAGCATTACGCACTCGAAGTGTCCGGTGACTCGATGGTTGAAGCCGGGATCTTCGATGGCGATTACGCGCTTGTCCGCAAGACAGATATGGCGCGCGATGGCGAGATCGTGGTTGCACTTGTGCGCGGGGAAGAGGCCACGCTCAAGTATCTCCATCACGAAAAGGGCATGGTTCGGCTGGATCCCGCCAACGCTGCCTATGATCCTCAGTTCTATCGCCCCGACGAGGTGACCGTGCAGGGCAAGCTTGCAGGCTTGTTGCGGCGCTACCACTGACGTTTGTTGCAACATAGCGCCCGACCATCGGGCGTGCCTGATGACAAAGGCCGCTGCGCAGGAAATGCGCGGCGGCTTTTTTTGCATCAGCATGTTATGGTAAATATCAATCGATTTGGTTGAGATTTTTCTGGATGTGGTCCAGTGTGAGGTATAGTATCCGCTGTTACCGAATGCCCCGCCGTGGGGCTCCCCTTTCCGGGACGGCCCGCCAGAACATGGGGCGTCGGCAACGGAAGAGGTGTTGCCAATGGCTTATGCAATCGAGAATACGAGACGCAGGCAGACACAGACCTTCATCGCGGTCGGGCTGCTTCATGGAGTGGCGATCTGGGCGATCGCTTCAGGGTTCGCCAACAGCATGGTCACGATCCTGACGGACCGACTTCCTGCCAAGCAGTGGGAGGACGAGGAGGTGAAGGTAACGCCTGTCGTGCCGCCGCCGGACGTGAAACCTTCCCCACAGCCTGACAGCCGCTCGCTGGTGGCCCCCCGCCCCGACATCGCGATTACGCCGGTGGATCCTTCAAGCACAGTCCGGGAAATCGAGGTCACCCCGATCACACCAGTCGACCCTATCCCGAACGTCCTGCCCGAGCCCCACCCCTCTCCCTCGCCGAGCTTTGCCGTGCGCACAGCATCACCGAAGGGATCGCCGGGCTCATGGATCTCGGACCGCGACTATCCCTCGGCCGCAATCAGAGAGGAAAGAGAAGGGCTAACCCGCTTTCGGCTCTCGATAGGCGTGGATGGCCGCGTCACGGGATGCGAGATTACCGGATCGAGCGGGTCTCCTGACCTTGATGCAGCGACATGCACGAAAGTCAGCGCGCGGGCGCGGTTCACTCCTGCACTTGGCAGCGACGGCATGCCGACTGCGGGGAGCTACGTCGGTTCGGTGCGCTGGGTCCTCCCCTGATGAATTGAGCCGGGCGAACGTCAGGTTCGCCCGGCAAGTCTGGCGGAAAGGAGCGCTGCTTCGAGATTATCGCCCGCCGGACAAGGGCATGGACCGCCCTGGGTCGCATTCATCGCTTGGAAGCCACTGGCGCCGTTACCGGCACGGTTGCATCAGGCGCATCCGTCGCTCCAACTCCGACGTCGTTGAGTTGCGTCAGGCTGGGCGTCGGGCGCGGTACTGGCCAGCGATACCAACCATGCTGGCCCTGCGTTTCCGCTACGGTGCGAATCCGGCCAGAGGCAAGATCGATGGATATGCCTCCCGTATTGGCGAGATAGGATCGGTCTGCCTTCAGCATGCGCGGGCGGCACGATGCCGGAAGGCGTCGATCGGCGATGACGATGTCGGCCCGCTCGCAGGCCGCCACAAGCGCCATGTCGTCAATGTAGTTTCGGCTGCGGGCCATCAGGAGCGTAAAACGCCGTTCGTTTCTGAGCACCGTTGCAGCGCAGAAGTCTTCATTGCAGCGAGCACCCGGCCATTCATCGAGGCGACGAAGGCTGCCTTCCATTCCGGCAAGTTCGAGCAAGTTGTCCCGCATGTAATCGCCCCTTCCCATGCGCAGGACGATCAGGTCCGATCCTTCGCCGGCTATGCCGACGTGATGGCCATCACCGGTGACAAGCACATCGGGCCGCGGCGTCAGGACCATGGCGGTGATGGCAAGACCGGCGGGTATGGTGCCAAGAAGGCGCACCTTGCCCACCCAGAGTGCCAGCCACAACATGCCGACGAGGAACAGCGCGTAGCTCCATGTTTCGAAGGGCGGCATTGCAGTTACTGAGCCGGGTTGTGATGCCACGAAGTGTGCCAGCGCCAGCAGCAGATCGAGGGACTTGCCAACCAGCCACCAAACCGGTGCGCCAAGGCCTGCGAGATCAAACACCAGGGCCAAGCCGATCAGCGGCATGGTCACGAAAGTGGTCAGCGGAATGGCAATGACGTTTGCCAGCGAGCCATAAACGCCAGCGCGATGAAAATGGAACAGGCCGATTGGCATCAGTGCGAGTTCAATGACCATGCCGGTAGCCAGCAACATTACGAAGCTTCGCCCAGCCCGGACCAGGGGCCCATGGTGTTCACCGGTGAGGAACGAGCGAACCGGGCCCGCCGAGTGAAAGGCGATGATCGCAATCACGGCCGCGAAACTCATCTGGAAGCTGGGGCCAAGGACGGCATCGGGCCAGAACAGCATGACGACAAAGCCGCCAACTGCGACCATTCGCATCGATAGTGGATCGCGTCCCAAGGCCAGCGCACCAAGTACAAGCAATGCCCCGATGCACGACCGGATGGTGGGCACTTCCGCTCCGGTCAGCAAGGTATAGCCAAATCCTGCCAGGGCGCCTGCCAGCGCAGCTGCAAGAGGCACGCGGATCCTGAGCGCAACCCAGGGAAAGAGCGCGAGCAAGCGCGCAACCAGCCAATAGACGGCCCCCACCAGCGCGCTGACATGCAAGCCGCTGATCGACAGGAGGTGGGTCAGTCCCGCATCGCGCATGGCGTCTTCATCGCTGGCAGCAATCGCCCCGCGATCCCCGCTGGCAAATGCGGCCGCAATTGTCCCCGCCGATCCGGTCAACCGTGAGCGGACATGCTCGGCCAGCGACTTCTGCAAGCTGCGAAGCGTGGTATCACGATCTGATCTTCCGACCACTCGCACATCGCCCAGCACCGTTCCCGTCGCTGCAAGGCCATCGAACCAGGCCCTGCGAGCAAAATCGTACGCGCCCGGAAGCATGGGAGCGGCCGGTGGCATGAGCCGGGCGCGCAGGGCGACCCGGGCACCTTCAGCCACGTCGCCCGGATCCTTGTCGTAAGGCAGGTTGACCCGCACGCGGACAGGATCGGCCAGGCCATCCAGCATCACCCGCAATACGAGGCGCGCGCGCGCATTTGCCGGCTCCTCCCGTCGTTCAAGAACTTCTCCGGCAAGAGCAGAAACCTGCGGTCTCGCTATGCCCGGTTGCCCCACCAGCGCGGAGCGCGTCCAGATGGTGACCTCGCCGGCAGCCACCATGATCGCCAGTCCTGCCACGGCGAGGCGCAGGTGAGGCCGCTTCTCGGCATTGATCGCCAGCAGGGCAAGGATGGCGATGGCCCCAAGCGCCAACAGTGCGGCAATCCAGTCGGAGCGGGAGGGAAGCGCTACCCACAGCACGATGCCTGCGGCAAAGGCCACCACCAGCCAGAGCCCGCGTTCGAACGGGTGTGCATCCAGGAAGCGTTCTGCAGCGTCGATCCGACCATCAAGCATGCTGGACAATCGCGCGCGGATGTCCCAATGCCGCGCGCGTTCGCCCGGTTCAGGGACCGGTTCGGCGGCGGGGTAGTCTGCCGCTGGCCGATCTGCAGCCGGAGACGCCATGACATTCAAAGCAAAGGAAAGCGCGGCCGATGGCAAGCGCCACTGACACCGTTTCTGCAGGATCGCCCGGCAATGCCCCGGTCGTCACCCGTTTCGCCCCTTCGCCCACTGGCTTCCTGCACATTGGCGGCGCGCGTACGGCGATGTTCAACTGGCTCTATGCTCGCCACAACGGCGGCAAGTACCTGCTGCGCATCGAGGATACCGATCGTGCTCGCTCGACCGATGCGGCCATCGAAGCGATCTTCGACGGGCTGAACTGGCTGGGTCTGGGCGGAGACGAGGAGCCTGTGTTCCAGTTCGCCCGCTCGGAACGGCACGCTCAGGTTGCGCACCAGATGCTGGAGGCCGGACACGCCTATCGCTGCTACCTGACACAGGAAGAGCTCGCCGCTCGTCGCGAGAAAGCCCAGGCCGAGCGCCGCCCCTTCCGCATCGATAGCGAGTGGCGCGATGCGACGCCTGATCAGTGGCCGACCGACCAGTCCTACGTGGTGCGCATGAAGGCGCCGCGGGAAGGCGAAACGACGATTCCCGATCGCGTTCAAGGTTTTATCACGGTCCAGAACAGCGAGCTTGACGACTTCATCGTGCTGCGTTCGGACGGCACGCCGACATACATGCTCGCTGTCGTAGTCGACGATCATGACATGGGCGTCACCCATGTGATCCGCGGCGACGATCACATCAACAATGCGTTCCGTCAGCTGGTGATCGTCCGTGCGATGAACGAGATCGAAGGTGGTTGGCCCGATCCGATCTACGCGCACATCCCGCTGATCCACGGTGCTGATGGCGCCAAGCTTTCAAAGCGTCACGGTGCGCTGGGCGTCGACGCCTATCGCGACGAGATGGGGCTGCTGCCCGAAGCGGTGTTCAACTACCTGCTGCGCCTCGGCTGGGGCCATGGTGACGAGGAAATCATCAGCCGCGATCAGGCGGTTGAATGGTTCGATATCGCCAACGTCAACAAGGGCGCATCGCGCTTTGATCTCAAGAAGCTGCTGAACCTCAATGGCCACTACATTCGCGAGGCTGATGATGCCCGGCTTGCCGGGCTGGTCGCCCCGCGTCTGGCTGTGCTGGAGCCTGGCTTCGACGCCAAAGCGGGCATGGATCTGCTGACCAGAGCGATGCCGGTGCTGAAGGTGCGCGCTGCCGATCTCAACGAACTGGCGACCTCGTCGGTGTTCCTGTTCGCGCAGCGCCCCCTGCCCATGGCGGAAAAGGCGGCCGCACTACTGACCGACGATTCGCGCGCGATACTGGCCAAAGTGGTGGCTGCGCTCGAGGCGGAAAACGGCTGGACAATCGAAGGGCTGGAGGCCACTTTGAAACAAATGGCCGAGGAGCTTGGGATAGGCTTGGGCAAAATTGCCCAACCGTTGCGCGCGAGCCTGACGGGACAGACTACCTCGCCGGGAATATTCGACGTATTGGCACTGCTCGGCAAGGACGAGTCGCTGGCGCGCATCCGCGATCAGTTGGCTTGAACCCGGGCATAAACTGTAAAGACAGAAGAAACAGGAGGGCTTAGGCGTGAGCGAAAACCAGGCTTCTTTGACCGCTGGCGGCAACAGCGTGGACATGCCGATCAAGAGCGGCACCATCGGGCCGGACGTCATCGACATCCGCAAGCTCTATGGCCAGACGGGCATGTTCACCTATGACCCGGGCTTCACTTCGACGGCAAGCTGCGACAGCGCACTGACCTACATCGACGGTGATGAGGGCGTGCTTCTGCACCGCGGTTACCCGATCGGCCAGTTGGCCGAGCATTCGTCGTTCATGGAAGTGAGCTACCTGCTGCTTAACGGCGAACTGCCGAGCCAGCAGGAACTTGCGGACTTCAGCCGCACGATCACCCGCCACACGATGCTGCACGAGCAGCTTGCCACGTTCTATCGCGGCTTCCGTCGCGATGCGCACCCGATGGCGATCATGTGCGGCGTCGTCGGCGCGCTCTCGGCGTTCTACCACGACAGCACCGACATTGCTGACCCGACGCATCGCAAGATCAGCTCGCACCGCCTGATCGCCAAGATGCCGACGATCGCGGCGATGGCCTACAAGTATTCGGTTGGCCAGCCCTTCGTCTATCCGGACAACAAGCTGTCCTATACCG
The DNA here is from genome assembly GCF_058793515.1 of Novosphingobium sp. GW835-FHT14H07. Taxonomy (NCBI): domain Bacteria; kingdom Pseudomonadati; phylum Pseudomonadota; class Alphaproteobacteria; order Sphingomonadales; family Sphingomonadaceae; genus Novosphingobium; species Novosphingobium sp. GW835-FHT14H07. The sequence goes on along the minus strand of NZ_JBXAFX010000001.1, from coordinate 114,769 downwards.
GCAACTTCCTGAAGATGACTTTCGGCGTTCCGGCCGAAGAGTACGAAGTGATCCCTGCTGTCGAGAAGGCAATGGATCGCATCTTCATCCTTCATGCCGATCACGAGCAGAACGCTTCGACCTCGACCGTCCGTCTGGCCGGTTCCTCGGGCGCCAATCCGTTTGCCTGCATCGCGGCAGGCATCGCCTGTCTGTGGGGCCCGGCGCACGGCGGCGCGAACGAAGCCGCGCTCAACATGCTCAAGGAGATCGGCACCCCCGATCGCATCCAGCACTACATCGACCGCGCCAAGGACAAGAACGATCCGTTCCGCCTGATGGGCTTCGGTCACCGCGTCTACAAGAACTACGATCCGCGCGCGACCGTGATGCAGCAGACCGTGCGCGAAGTGTTCGACGCGCTGAAGGTCAACGATCCGCTGTTCGAGACCGCCCTGCGCCTCGAGGAAATCGCGCTCAGCGATCCGTACTTCGCGGAGAAGAAGCTGTTCCCGAACGTGGACTTCTACTCGGGCATCATCCTTTCGGCGATTGGCTTCCCGACGACGATGTTCACCGTGCTCTTCGCCCTCGCCCGTACCGTGGGCTGGGTCGCACAGTGGAACGAAATGATCAGCGATCCTGGCCAGAAGATCGGGCGTCCGCGCCAGCTCTACACCGGCCCGACGCAGCGCGACTACGTGCCGCTGAGCGAACGCTGAGGCGTGAGAGGCGCGGCCGCACTTTTCGTGCCGGTTTCTCGAGAGAAACCGGATGGCCGCGCCGGCTCTACACCGGCCCGACGCAGCGCGACTGCGTGCCGCTGAGCGAACGCTGATCGATTGAGAAACAGGAAAGGGCGACGATGGCGACAGTTCTCAGGATTTTCGGCATCGTCGCCCTTCTCATGGGCGGCTTGTGGATCGGACAGGGGCTGGGCCTGATCATGTGGCCGGCATCGAGCTTCATGCTCGCCCAGACGCAATGGGCCTATATCGGCGCAGGCTTGATGCTGATCGGCGCGCTTGCAATCTGGCGCGCATCGAGGCGCCGCTGAGCGTCAGCCCGCTGCGCTTGCCTGCGCGGCAGTGTCAGCCGGCAACAACAGCACGAATTTCGCGCCGCCGTCTGGCGCCTGCTGAACAGTGAGATCGCCACCCATCGCGCGTGCCAGTCTGCGCGAGATATAGAGGCCCAGTCCGCTGCCGCCATCGCCACTGCGACCAAGGCGCTCAAATTTCTCGAAAACCTTTTCGGCATGCTCCTGAGGAATGCCCTGCCCCTGGTCCAGTACGGTGATCCAGGCGAACTCCCCATCGATGCCGCAATCGACCTCGACCCGGGTATGTTCAGGCGAGTATCTCACGGCGTTGCCGATGAGATTGAGGAGAATTTGCAGCACGCGGCGGAATTCCGCGATGGCTGGCGCTGCCACATCGAGCGCGGGGAGTACGAACGCAATGCCCCGTTCCTGCGCCCGCACGCCGAGGATGCCTGCTGCGCGCCGTGCACAATCTACAAGATCGATGTGATCGGGAGCAGGTGCAAAGCCTTCATCTTCCACCGTCTCAAGGTCGGCAAGGTCTTCGACCAGAGACAGCAGGTGCCGCCCCGCCTCTGCAATATCGCCGGCATACCCTACGTACTGTTCTGCCAATGGACCGGCGAGGCGTGTCCGGATGGTTTCGGCATTGGCCACGATCCGGTTGATTGGCAAACGCAGTGCCGGCGCCAGCTTGCGCCCCAGCAATCCCTTCCAGTCTGGCTGTGGGAGGGGTTCCGGCGCAGCAGCGACAGCCTTGGCCGGGACATTGATCAACACAGTCTCTGCTACGAGGAGCAGTTCGAACCCCCCGGCACGCAACGGAAGAATGCGCGTCTTCCACACACGGGACGAGCCGGGTACGGCCACCCGGGCTTCGTCAAGCAATCGCCAGTGCAGCGGTTGGCGGTGTGCATTGCCTTCAAGCGTTACGAAATCGGTCCAGTATTTGCCAAAGCCTTGCTGCAGGCCCGATGCGAGGTCGGCAAGATCGCCCGCCGTTACAGAACCCGATACGATGCGCTGCTCAGCGTCCAGAACAATGTGCGCCTCGGCCAATTGGCGGACCAGTGCTTCATCGGCGGATGCGGCTTCATCGCCCTGCCAGGCGTCCGAGGCGACCTTCCAGTCGCTGATCTCGATTCTTGTGCCCGCCCCATCGGGGATGGCGCGCGCCGAAAACGAAAGCGGTTGCCCTTCGTCCGTCACAGTCATGGCGGCACCCAGGGTCGCTCCCGCCATTCGCGCACGACGAACCAGCGACAGGAGACCGGGCAGCGCAATCACTCCGGGGTAACCCCCGCCCAGCCGAACCTGCAGCGCCGCAAGGATCTCGTCGGACTCGACCAGACGGTCCGCACTGTCGCAGCGGGCGCTGATTAGACCTGCGGTGGTCACGGGGATACCTTCATCTGCTGATCGCTATCCGAACGCTTCGCGACGCATCAGGGAAGACGCCAGCATCGCCGCAGCTGCATCAGGTACGATCTGATCGATGCCATCGGGCAAGCTGGTCTGCGGATGAAGCGCGGCGAAAGTTGTCACCAGATTCGTGCGGTCAGCTCCTGCAGCCGACAGTGCGAGAGCCATTCGCGCCATCTGACTTTCGGTCGTGCACATGATCGCCATCTCGCGCGACATGCCCGCTCCCGATGCAAGCGTCGATAGAAAGAGCGCAATGCCCGCAGTATCAATTTTCAGACCGCGGCCTGAATCTCCGGCCAATTGGCCAATGACGTGATCGAGAAGTTCAAGACGCGATGCCGCAGTCATCCGTTGCTGGCGCAGCGTGCTTTCTGCCGCCCCGGCAGCAGCCAGTCCGGATGGGTCCTCGGCAACATAGGCCTGCATCGTCATCAATGCGATATGATGAAGGTCACCCGGAAGTTCCGAAAGCGGAATCTGCATGCGTCGCATCAATTGCCCGAATCGCGCCTGCGCCGCGAGCAGGTTCATTCCGCGCGCGGCAAGATCGGGATCGCGCGAAGCGATGATGTCTTGAAGCAGGGGGGTAAGCACAGGATCCAGTCCGAGCCTGCCCTGCATCTTCTCCGTGAGTTGCCACTCCACGGCCAGCATGTGCAGATGATTCAACAGGGCCTGGTTGCCGGCGAGCATATCCGCCAGGCCATCGCTCGCCTCCCGCGCCCAAGCGGCAGAATTGTCATGACCCGCAGCCTGGCCGACCGCTTGCACAAGCTGCCGGGCAAGATCGGACAGCATGCCCCGGACCCGGGCAATGATCTCGTCGCTGAAGATCGAGTTATCGTCGTTCCGGAGAAGATGCTGAAGGATCGGCCCCATGTGAATCATGACCTGATCGGCATGAGCGAGGTCATCGCGCAGAAGCGCCTCGATCGCGCCGGGATCGGGGGTGAAAGGTACGGTCAGTGCCATAAGTCGCTCTTACGGCCGACTGGTTAACTGCGAGTTAGGCGATCTCTCGGTTGCTGGCGATCTTCCGAGCTGAAGCAACAGTAGGCAGGTGCCGAGGAGCGCCAGAACGGCAAGTCCGATCGTCGCATCGAATGGCAGCGCCACGCTGACGATGGCGAGCAACAAGCCAAACACCAATCGATCTTCCAGCCAGGCGGAACGGGGGAAACGCGGCAAGGCAAGGCGCACAAGGCGCGCTCCGCCGACAAGCAGGATCGGGGTGAACCAGTTGAGTCCAAATGGAATCGCGCTGGTGTAGGGCAACTCGCTGCGCCACGCGGCCAACGTCACCAGTCCAGCGTCGACAATGAGATGGAACAGGGCCACGGCCTTGCGTTCAAGACCCGACGCCAGGAGCGAATCACGCTCCACCTGCCCCATGAGGCTGGCCACGCGCTCCACCAGCCAGGATAACCCGACAAGCAGGAACCCGGTGGCGGCGTTGCCAAGCCAGCCAAGGCCCAGACCGAGCAGCCCCAGTATCCCGGCAGCAAGTCCGATCAACGCAGGCCGGGTTCCTGCATGAAGCATGGCTGGACCGAACCTGCGGACGAAGGCCATGGCCAGCAGCACCCCCGGAGACCCCTCCGCCGCGTCACCGGTAGCCGTATGCAGCCGCAGCCACTGGCGTTCTGCGGCATGGGCTTCTGGCTCGCTGCGGACCATGGTCCAGCGGCCATCTCCCAGCATGGCGGCAGATACACCGCGCAAAGGCAAGCGGGCCTGAACGGCGAGGCGCAGCAGCGCCGATTGCGCGTTCCATTCGGGCGGCAGGTCCGCGAGGCCTGCAGCGATCCGTCCCGGAAAGCGCATTGCTCCGGCAAATGCGTGGTTGATGTCGATGCGCTCGAACCCGAGCGGCAAGGCGCTTTCCGCTGGAAGAGTGAGGACACCCGGCCCTGCCTCGATCAGATCCCGAAACACATCGGGCATGGCGATCAATCCATCACCCACGACGATCACGTCGTCTTCGGGCGCGAGCAATGGCACGAGTGCGCGTGCGGTCGCTACGACATGAAACTGCGCTCCGCCTGCCTCGACAACATGCTGAAGCGCAACCAGCTCGCCACTGATCCCCTCGGCCATGACCACAAGGCGTTTGGCGCCCAGCGAGAGGGCCAGTCCGATCTGGTGGCGTAATAGCGAGCGTCCGCCTATTGGCAGATACCCGCGCAGCCCCGAAGGCGTCGTCGCCGACGCACCCGCAGCCTGCGCCGGATGGGAAGTTTCAATCAGGGAAAGAACCGCGACCCGCAACAATTGCCTCCTGTCGCACCATCGTAGGGACTGGCGACGGTCGTGCCAAGGCGGACCGCAGTCGTGTCGGGGATTAAGGTTCTATCGCCAAGTCGGCCAGCATCTGGCGAAGGCGACGAAGAATCGCCGGATCGCCGGGGGCGCCGTCCAGCGCCTCCTCTGCAAGGTCGATCAGGCCTTCGGCGTGGAAGCTTGCCGCAAGGCCTTTCAAACGCAAGGCAGCAACGTGCCAGTTGCCATCGCAGCGGGCCCGACCAAGCAGATCTACCTGCCGCTCGGCACTTTCGATGAATGCCGCGCGCAATTCGCGCACGAGTTCGGGATCGTGCCCGGCAGCAGCGGCGAGGTTTGCGTCAAGGGAGGCGCCTTCGTAGGCCATGTGAAAGCGCTACGGGCCGAAGCGTTAAGGCGGGGTTTATGGATGGGTCGAAATCGTGATATGACAGCGTCATGAACGGGGGAAGACGGATCATTCCGATCGATGGCGTCAATGAGGACGCCGGTGAGGCAACCATGGCCGGGCCAACTGCGCCCGACGATCCCGGTCTGGCATATGCGCCTCCAGCTTTCCTTGAAAAAGCGTCTGCAAGCGATTGGGATAGCTCTGAAATGCCTCCGCCTGACAAGGCTTGGCCGGTGCTCCTGCTGGCCGGTGGGGTGATCGCGGGTTGGACGGCCTTCTTCGTATGGGCCGTGATCCTTGCGCAGCCGGCACCCGCGTCCGCACAGCAATGGGCATGGTGGTCAACGCAATGGAGCGTGCCTGTCCTGCTTGTGCTCGTCCTGCTCCTGGTGGTCATGCGTACAAGCCGGCGGGAAGCGGCCCGCTTCGCCGATGCGGCGCGTCTGCTTTCGAACGAATCGGCCGACCTTGAAAGGCGCCTCGTCTCGATCAACACCGAACTCGCGCTGGCCCGCGACTTCATGGCCGCGCAAGGCCGCGACCTCGATTCGCTGGGACGGATTGCGGTCGATCGCCTTTCGGGCAGCGCCTCACAGCTTGATGGGCTGATCAGCAGGAACGGTACGCAGATCGACAGGATCGCCGAAGTTTCAGCAGCCGCTCTCGACAACATGGAGAAGCTGCGTGGACAGCTGCCGGTCATTGCCAATGCCGCCAAGGACGTAACCAACAACATCGGCAATGCCGGACGCACCGCGCATCTGCAGCTTGAAGAACTGGTCTCGGGCTTTCAGCGCCTCAACGAGTTCGGCCTTGCGAGCGAACGGCAGGTCATGTCGTTTCGCGACCGGGTCGACAGTGCTCTTGAAGGCTTTGCCAAGGCTTCCGAAGACCTCGGCCTTCTTGCCGAGAATCGCTTCGATGCGCTGACGCAGCGCAGCGCCGATCAGGCAGCCCTGGCAGCCGATGCGGAGCAGGCTGCCCTTGCGGCTTGGCGGGAGCGGAGCGATGCGCATGCGGCATCCCTCAAGGAAACTCTCGCCCAACTCGGCGAGGCGCACGAGGGACTCATCGCGGACTCGGCCGGACGTCTGGCACGCTTCGAGGAGGCCGCGCGTTCGCTCACCGCAATGCTCGAAATCCAGGGCCGCGACCTTGACGAACAGCTGGCGCGAAGGCGGGCATCTGCCGAAGCCGGCGCTGCGGAACAACGCGTGGCTCTCGAAAAGCGTCTGGCGGAAATTGACGAAGCCGTTGCCGAGCGCCGCTCTGCGATGGAGCGAGCCGCCGCTTCTGCTGCCGAAGCTTTGGCGTCCAAGCTGGCCGAGCTTGACCAAGCGATCGAGGCACAGCGCAGGACCCAACTTGTCGAGGCGGAGAATCTCGCCTCCAGATGCGAGGAAATCGGAAGCAAGGTCAGTGCTTTCTCCGAAGTACTTCGCAACTCTGGTGAACAAGGCGCGCAGACAGCGTCCCAGGTCGACCAAGCAATGGGTGACCTTAATGCGCGGTTGGGTGAAATGCGCCACGCGCTTTCGGGCACGGACCTGCAGATCGGTGAATTGACCGACTCCGCCGTAAGGCTTCTCGAACTGATCCAAGCCGGTGGCGACCACACGCGCACCCAGATTCCGGAAGCCCTGCGCAGCACCGAGGCCGGGCTCAAGGGTCTGGAGGACCGCGTGTTCACTTTGCGCGATACCTTGCGCGAGGCAGGCGACGGTGGGCGCAGCCTGGCCGAAACCGTTGGGTCTGCTCGCAATGAAGTTTCCAGCACGATCAAGGAATTGCAGAAGGCGCAGAAGACACTGTCCGAGCAAGCGGCCGAGCGCGAGAAGCAACTCGATGCGTTGCGAGAGGTGCTGGCAGGGGTGCGCGCGGAAAGCGATGCGCTTTCGCGTGACATCGAGAGCCGGCTTTCGGGAGCAATTGGCAGCTTGAACGAGGCTGCGGCCAAGGCTGGCGAAGACCTGCGCGCCAGCACTGCGGGTGAAATCGAAGGCTTGGCCGAAAGGCTTGGCGAACAGAGCAGCGCTGCCATTGCGCGCGTGCTTCAGGGGCGCGCGGCCGAACTTGTCGGTCGCCTGGAGGAAGCCATCGATGCTGCCGCGGCAGCAAGTCGGGACACCGCAATCCAGATGCGTGACCAGTTGGCCAAGGTTGATGAACTGGCCGGCAATCTGGAGGCGCGGGTCGATCGGGTTCGCGAAAAGGCAGAGGAAAAGGTCGATAACGACTTTGCCCGTCGTGCCGCCTTGATCACGGAATCGCTGAATTCGTCAGCCATCGACATCGCCAAGGCGCTTTCGACGGATGTCTCGGAAACCGCTTGGGCATCGTACCTGCGCGGGGACCGCGGCATCTTTACGCGCCGCGCCGTTTCGCTGCTGGAGAGTGCCGAAGCAAAGGCGGTTCAGGCGCATTATGAAGCCGAAAGCGAATTCCGCGAACACGTGAACCGCTACATACACGACTTCGAATCCATGTTGCGCCAGTTGCTTTCCACGCGTGACGGTAACGCTCTGGGCGTTACGCTGCTCTCGTCCGACATGGGCAAGCTCTATGTCGCACTGGCGCAGGGGATTGAGCGCCTGCGTACCTGAGTTTGCGCCTCTAATGAAAATCGCGTGACTTGGGGATGATCCTCACGTCACGCGGGTGCGTGCGGGCACCGGGTCCGGCTCTTTCAGGGATCGGCCTGTTGCACTCGTCCGCGCGCGCAATCGGCGGCAGCAGCCTGTCGGCATCTGACAGCGCATCTAGGCTGGCGCTGGCGTCGGTCAAGTTCATGGCGATGACATGGATGACCTCGTCGTCGTACTCCACCCGCCCACGCACTTCCATCAGCCGTGCGCCCATGATGACCTTGCGCTGCTTCTCCATAAGGTCAGGCCAGATCACCAGATTGACCACGCCGGTCTCGTCCTCGAGCGTGATGAAGCAGACGCCCTTGGCGCTGCCGGGGCGCTGGCGCACCAGAACTACGCCGGCCACCAGCACCGTGGCGCGATACTTGTGGCTCCTGAGGTCTGCCGCCCGCACGAAGCCACGCTCGCCCAGCATCGGTCTCAGGAAAGCCAGTGGGTGCGCCTTCAGCGACAGGCGATGCGTCTGGTAATCAGCCACGACCTCTTCCGACAGCGGCATCATCGGCAGCACGGCGCGGGTACGCTCCTCGCCTTCCGAACGTGACGTCATGGCGGCAAACAGCGGCAGTTCCTTGGGCGCGACAAGGCTGCGGGCATCCCACAGCGCCTGCCTGCGCGACAGGCCAAGCGAGCCCAGCGCATCGGCTGCGGCAAGCCGCTCAACCACTGCCGGAGACAGCCCGGCCCGTTCCTTGAGGCTGGCCGCATCGGTGAAGGCCCCGCCCGCGCCCCTCGCCGCGACGAGCATGGCAGCCGCATGTTCGGGAAAGCCATCGATCTGCCTGAAGCCAAGGCGGAGCGCGCCTCCCCCCTGCTCCAGCGTACAGTCCCAGTCCGAGTGGTTCACATCGACCGGCAGCACCGGCACGCCATGCCGGGCCGCATCGCCCACGATCTGTGCGGGCGCGTAGAAACCCATCGGCTGCGAATTGAGCAGGGCACAGGCAAAGGCCGCCGGATAGTGGCACTTGAACCATGATGAAACGTAGACGAGGTGGGCGAAGCTGGCGGCGTGGCTTTCGGGAAAGCCGTACTCGCCGAAGCCCTTGATCTGGTTGAAACAGCGTTCGGCAAAATCGGGATCATAGCCGCGCTCAACCATGCGGCCGACCATCATGTCTTCAAGTTCGTGCACCATCCCTCGCGAACGGAAGGTGGCCATGGCCTTGCGCAGGCGATTGGCTTCAAGGCTCGAGAACTTCGCTGCATCGAGCGCAATCTTCATGGCCTGCTCCTGGAAGATCGGGACGCCTAGGGTGCGGTTGAGAATCGAACTCAGTTCATCTGCAGGGCCATGTTCTGGGCCGGGCGCAGGTATCTCCACCTTCTCCTCGCCCCGCCTGCGCTTGAGATAGGGGTGGACCATGTCGCCCTGGATCGGCCCCGGGCGGACAATGGCAACCTGGATCACGAGATCGTAGAACTGCCGCGGCCGCAAGCGCGGCAGCATGTTCATCTGCGCACGGCTTTCCACCTGGAACACGCCAAGGGAATCCCCCTTGCACAACATGTCGTAGACCGCCGGATCTTCGCGCGGGACTGTGGCCAGCGTCAGATCACGGCCGTGGTGCGCACCCAGCAGATCAAGGCACTTGCGAATGCAGGTGAGCATGCCGAGCGCGAGCACATCGACCTTGAGGATGCCAAGCGCGTCGATGTCATCCTTGTCCCATTCGATGAAGCTGCGATCGGCCATCGCGCCATTGCCGATCGGCACTGTTTCCGTCAGTGGTCCTTGTGTCAGGATGAAGCCGCCAACATGCTGGGAAAGATGGCGCGGCATTCCAATCATTTGCTGGGCTATGCTGATCACGCGCCTGAGGTAGGGATCGGTACCGTCCAACCCGCTTTCGTTGACGTTCTTCTCGCCCACTTCGGTACCCCAGCTGCCCCAGACAGTGCGAGCGAGCGCGCCGGTCACGTCTTCGGAAAGGCCCATGGCCTTGCCCACCTCGCGGATCGCCATGCGCGGCCGGTAGTGAATGACCGTGGCGCAGAGGCCTGCTCGGGTGCGACCGAAACGGCGGTAGATATACTGGATGACCTCTTCGCGTCGCTCATGCTCGAAATCGACGTCGATATCAGGCGGCTCCTTGCGCTCTTCGGAGATGAAGCGATCGAACAGCAACGCATGCTTGGCGGGATCAACGGCAGTGATGCCGAGGCAGTAACAGACCGCGGAATTGGCAGCTGAACCACGCCCTTGGCACAGGATGGGTGGATCACAATTACGGGCAAAATCAACAATATCCTTGATGGTCAGAAAGTAGGTTGCGAGGTTCAGCTTGCCGATGAGGTCAAGTTCGCGACGCAAGGTTTCACCCACGCCATCGGGCACGCCTTCGGGATAGCGTCCGCGTGCCCCTTCCCAGGTTTGCATCTCCAGCCAGGATTGCGGATCGTGGCCCTCCGGGCAGATCTCCTCGGGGTATTCGTAGCGCAACTCCCTGAGATTGAACTGGCAGGAGTCCGCCAGATTGCGCGTCGCTGCGATCGCATCGGGCCAGCGTTCGAACAGGCGCACCATATCCTGCGGAGATTTCAGGTGCCGTTCGGCATTGGGTTGGAGCAAGTGCCCGGCCTTGGCAACGGTGGTCTTGTGGCGGATTGCCGTCATCACGTCTTGAAGCGGACGGCGGTTTGGTGTCGCGTAGAGCACTTCGTTGGTAGCCAGCAGGCCGAGGCCATTGCTCCGTGCCAGACCGTTCAACCTTTCGATCCGGGCGATGTCGTCGCCGACGTAAAGGTAGCTTGCAGCCAGATGGCGCATGGTCGGCAAGCTGTGGACAAGCCGGGGGAGAAAGTCGGGAAAAGGCAGGGAAAGGCTGTTCCTGACCTGTGGAAGAGCTGGGGACTCTGCTCCCGGAAAAGCATAGACATTGCTTTCGCTTTCCACCGTAAACATCTGATCCAGATCAGCAGGCGGCACGAGGATCAGGTGGATGCCCTCGGCATGGGCTGCCAGCATGGGCAGATCGATCTCGCAGGTGTCTTTCGCCTGCCACTCTCCGGTGAGCGTGCGCATTCGCCCTTCGGAGATGAGCCGACACAGCCGGCCGTACGCGGCGCGGTCCTGCGGATAGGCCAGAAAGACAAGGTCTTCGACGGTTTCGATCCGGCAACCGATAACCGGACGTAGCCGCGCAGCCTCGGCCTCGGTATGCAGGCGCACCACGCCAGCCATGGTATTGGCGTCGGCAATGCCAAGAGCATCGTATCCCAAGGCACGTGCCGTGGTGACGAGATCGATCGCGTCCGACGCGCCACGCAGGAACGAAAAGCAGGTCGCCAGGCCCAGTTCCACGAACGGTGCCGGCGGCAGGTCGCCCTCGTCCACCGGTTCGACATGGCGGCGGCGCGGTGTCAGCGGCTGTTCGGGCATGATTTATGCCGATAGTTCCGAAAGCCTCTGCGCTACCTTGCGCAAGTCTTTGGCAAACTTTGCCTCTTCCTCGGCACGACCGTGATCGTGCAGACGCAGCAGATAGCTGGGGTGCGTGGTGATCCACAGCTCGCTGCCATCTGCCAGCGCCTGAGGTTCGCCTCGCACTTTTTGCACGCTGACTGTTTTGCCGAGAAGGCTGCGTGCCGCGCTTGCGCCCAAGGCGAGAATGAGCCGGGGCTGGACCAGCGCGCGCTCGCCATCAAGCCACCAGCGGCAGATGTCGATTTCCTTGGCGGTGGGATTCTGGTGGAGGCGGCGTTTGCCGCGGGGGACAAACTTGAAGTGTTTGACCGCGTTGGTGACGTAAGTGCGTTCGTCCGAAATGCCTGCTTCTTCGAGATGCGAACGCAGCAGGCGGCCGGCCGGACCGATGAACGGACGGCCCTGCTCCTCTTCGGTATCGCCCGGCTGCTCGCCCACGATCATGAGTGCGGCGGATGAGGGCCCTTCGCCCATGACTGCCCGGGTGCCGTTGCAGCCGATCTCGCAGCGGCGGCAGCCGAGGATCGCTTCGCCAATCGCGCCAAGGCTTTGCGGCCGTTCGCCGAAGTCCTGTTCGCCCGCCTTCACCATCTGTGCCTCGCGTGCCTGCGCTCCGGCGATCAACTCGGGGATGAGCGCCGCCTCCGGCATGTTCTTCCAGTACTTGCGGGGCATTTCCTTGAGCATGGCCCCGACCTTCAAACGCGCAGGATTGAAGATCGACGCATAATACTTCCGCCACAGGGCCTCGACCGGATCGCCAGAGGGAGCATCGGCCCGGGTAGCCGGCGGGCCTTCCTGCAGCGCCTCGCCATCCCAGTGCAGGGTACCGCGCGGGGTGAGGATCGACCAGCGCATGGTGGTGAAGCGGCGCACGAAGAACCCGGCGTTGGCGCGCAGGATATGATGCTCGGGCTCGAACCAGGCGACATAGCGCTCGCTCCCCTCACCCTCGACGCTGCGGAAGCGGACGAAGGCGCGCATCTTGTGGATGTCGCGCCGGACCTGCCGCGCCAGATCCTCCATCGAGCGGACGTCGGGGTCCGCCTTGTCCTCCATCAGGCGCGGGCGGGACTGCAGGCGCCACAGCACGCGATAGAGCAGGGAAAAACGCGTGGAATCAGAATGAAGGATCGCGCTTTGGGCAAGTTGCAGGAAGTCTCGTGAAACGCGCGGTTGCGGGGCATCGGCAGGGGGCGACGGCAGGCGACGGTCCCCTTGGGCGAACAGGTCCGCTCCCGGATCGGCCGGCGATTCCCAGGTGATCCGGTCTGGCGGCACATCAGCGCGGACCATGCGACGGGCAGCATCACGCCAGCCTTCGAAATCATCGGGCGCGGCAAGCTGGATCCGGAACGCTTCGGCCAGGCGCATGTCGCGGAACGGCTTCATGCGAAGAGTTCCATCTGGGCAGGCTTGGTCGCGGGTACCAGAAGGCTGTGCAGATCTGCCCGGTCGGTCAGCATGACCGGCCGCCAATCCTCGGTGACGATGAACGGACGCACTTTGGCAATGGAGACGGTAAGCTTGCCGACATCGGCGAGACGCAGGCGGCGTTGGCGGCGCGCGGCGACGAGCGCGTTGACGGCTTTCACGCCCAAGCCCGGCACGCGCAGCAGCTTCTCGCGCGGGGCACGGTTGACGTCGACCGGGAAATCTCCGCGAAAGCGCAAGGCCCAGGCGAGCTTGGGGTCGATGTCGAGCGGAAGCATGCCATCGTTGCCGGCGGCCTGCTGCACCTCGTGCGGGGCAAAGCCGTAGAAGCGCATCAGCCAGTCGGACTGATAGAGCCGATGTTCGCGCATCAAGGGCGGACGCTTCAGCGGCAGGACTGCGCTGGCGTCGGGGATCGGGCTGAAGGCTGAGTAATAGACGCGGCGCAGGCGGAAGCGATCATAAAGCGTGCTGGCGCGGCCGACGATATCGGCATCGGTCGCGGCATCGGCACCGACGATCATCTGGGTGGACTGGCCGGCGGGGGCGAATTTCGGCGCATGGCGGAAGCGCTTGCGGGCGTCCTTGGCCTCGACAATCGCTTCCTTCAGCGACCCCATGGCCCCTTCGATCTGCGGTGCGGACTTGTCGGGCGCGAGGCGGGTCAGGCCGGCTACCGTTGGCAACTCGACGTTGATCGAGACGCGATCGGCATAGAGCCCGGCCTGGGCGACCAGCTCGGGATCGGCTTCGGGAATCGTCTTGAGGTGGATATAACCCCGAAAATCGTGTTCTTCGCGAAGGATACGGGCGACTTCTATCAACTGCTCCATGGTGTGGCTGGAGCTTTTGACGATGCCGGAGGAAAGAAACAGGCCTTCGATATAGTTGCGGCGGTAGAACGACAGGGTCAGGTCCACCACCTCCTGCGGGGTAAAGCGCGCGCGGCGGGTGTTCGAACTCTTGCGGTTCACGCAGTAATGGCAATCGAACACACAGTGATTGGTCAGCAGGATCTTGAGCAGCGAGATGCAGCGACCATCGGGCGCATAGGCGTGGCAGATGCCCATGCCCTCGGTCGACCCGATGCCTTTTCCGCCCTTGCTGTTGCGCTTGGTGGTGCCCGACGAGGCGCAGGAGGCATCGTACTTTGCGGCATCGGCCAGGATTTCGAGGCGTTCGAGAACGGTAAGCTGCGACATTCGTTCCTTATATGTTCTTTCAGCCTCCAGTGCCAGCCCGTACCTGTGGGCAGACGGGCATCGGAACGCGAAACGGGACGAGCCGTTCAGGCACCACACGGGCGGGGCCTGAGGAGACAGTTTGATGCCGATGATCGAGACCCGGGATGGGACCCGCCTTTATGCCAAGTCGTGGGGCGATGGGCCGCCGGTGGTGCTGATCCATGGCTGGCCACTCTCTGGCGACAGCTGGGACCCGGTGAGCAACGCACTGGCCGATGAAGGCTTCCGTGCGATTGCCTATGACCGGCGCGGGTTCGGACGGTCGGACCAGCCTTCGGATGGCTATGACTACGATACCTTTGCCGACGATCTGGCTGACGTCATGGCAGCAATGAATGCCAATAACGGCGCGGCTCTGGTCGGATTCTCGATGGGCGGTGGCGAGATCGCGCGCTACATGTCGCGCTATGGCGGGCAGGGCGTTTCGCGCGTGGCGCTGGTGTCATCGGTCGTGCCCTACATGCTCCAGACCGACGACAATCCCGAGGGCGTGCCGCAATCGACGTTCGATGAGATGACCGAAGGCATGCTGGAGGACCGTGCGAAATTCTTCACCGGCTTCTTCCGCGATTTCTATGGCGTGGGCATGCTGAGCAAGCCGGTCAGCGACGAGACGCTGAAGCTGTCCTGGGCGACCGCCATGCAGGCAGGCCTGAGGCCCACGCTGCTTTCGGCGAAGGCTTTTGCCACCACCGATTTCCGGGGTGACCTGCCCTCGTTCAGCGTGCCGACGCTGGTGATCCACGGGACTTCGGACGCCACTGTACCGATCGAGGCAACCGGACGTGCCGTGGCCAGGGCCGTACCACACGCGACGCTGATCGAGTACGACGGCGAGCCGCATGGCCTCTTTGCAACGCAGACCGAGCGTCTGACCAAGGACCTGCTCGATTTTGTTTCCGGCCGTCCGGCAGAGACCATGCCGCAGGAAGTGATCGATACCTTGACGGCGCAAACGATCGTTGCGCCATCGATCTGATGCTTCAGGCAAAGAGCCCCTGGATGAACCATTCGGGGGCTCCACCGCGGCCATCGCCGATCACGCCGTGGCGATAGATCCAGTAACGGCGGCCGACTTCGTCCTCGATCCGGTAGTAATCGCGCAAGCGCACGGTAGAGCGTTCACGCCACCATTCGGGGGCAATGCGTTCAGGCCCCTCGGCGCGGACGACCTTGTGCAGCTGGCCGCGCCATTGGAACTGGCGAGGTAGACCGTCCGGAGTTTCATAAATAACCGAAACTGATTCCGGTTTATCCAATATTTTCAGTGGCCTGCGATGAAAACGCAATTCTTCCTGTGAAGATGACATATCTGCCAGTGGAGGCTGCCAGCGCTGGGCGCGTTCAGGCACATGGCTGCCATGAACGACCGGGCGGCGCACCGCTTCTGGCCCGAGCCGTACGGTCAGGCGATCGATACAGGCGGCAAGGCTGGTACCATGGCGCTCAGCCGCGGCATCGAGATCGGCCTGGGACAGATTCAGGGGTTCGGCCCATGGCACGCGCAGGCGCACGAGTTCTATCCCGAACCCGGCATCGAGATCATCGAGCCGCGCGGCAAACAGGCGGCAGATATGGGCCGGATCGCGCGAGGCGGCGGCCATCTCGAGCCGCCGCACCATGACCTCGCCATCGACCTTCCACATTCCGAGCTCGAGGCGACGTGCGCCCTGCCCCAGTCCTTCGAGCAAGCGCGCCAAGTCGGCAGCGAGGTCCTCGACCACGCGATCGAGCAGAGTGCGGTGGCGGATCGGTTCCATCAGACGGCGCTGAACCATCGGGGCGGGCACGCCCACGACAGGCAGCAGCGGTTCGGGCCGCAAACCGAAGATCTGATCAAGCCGCAACAGCGGGTTCGCTGCAGCCGATCGGTGGTTGCGGAAGCGACGGGCGAGGTTCTCACGCGTCAGGCCTTCGATCTGACCCAATCGCTTGAGGCCGAGCCGGCGCAGCAGCAGGATCACATCGGCATCAAGACGCAAGGCGGCTACAGGCAGATCGGCAAGGAATGTGCGTGGGTCTGCCTCTGGGGGCTGGATTGCAGCCACAGGTCCGTGCCGCGCAAGCGCCCAAGCCGCGCCTGCAGTGGGGGCGAGCGCAGCACGGGCCGTCAAACCACGCTTGTTCAGCAGGGCCAACGTGTCAGCGATCAGGGCTTGCTCGCCGCCGAACAGGTGAGCCACGCCGCTGGTGTCGACGAGCAGGCCATCGGGGGGATCAAGCGCGCTCCATGGCCCCCAGCGTTGCGCCCACAGGGCAAGGTTTTCAAGAAAGGCGAGGTCGCCCGCAGCATCAGCGGGGCGCACGGCGAGCGCGGGACAGAGCGTACGCGCATCGGTGAGGCGCATTGACGGCACAGCCCCCGCGGCATGGGCAGCAGCGTTGGCGGCAGCAATGCGCGGGCCGTGGGCGGTATCTTCGATCAGAGCGAGCGGGGTGGCGTCGAGCCCTTCTCCGTGAGCCAGCCCCTCAACCAGTCGCCAGCGATCGATCGCCAGATTCGTGCACCAGATCGCCATGATCCGGCGTGAAGGGTTCGGCGACGAGGAGAGCGTCGTCATCGCGCAAGATCCATTGTCCGGGGTGGAAGGTGTGGGCACGAAACAGATCGGCCCGCCATGTGGCGATGCCCGGCGCATGGGCATTCCAGCGCGGGCGTGGCGAAGGCGCGGGCGCAATCTCCCAGCGCATTCGCGCTGCGCCGAGATCGCGCCTGGCATCGAGCCGGACCAGCCATAACGGCACGCCATGCTTTTCCGCCGCGAGGCTGAGGCGGCGCGACGCGGTGAAATCGAGGGCGCGAGGATTGCCTGCAATCTCGCCAATCACGAAAGCCATATCGTGGCAGCGCAAGCCCTCTTCCAGCGCGAAGAGGGCATCTTCGGGCGTGGCGGCGGCAACGTGGACAAGGCGATGGCGCAAGTCGGCCGCCAGACCGGGCAGGTAAGGCCTGCCGGAAAGACGCAGCGCCGCCTTGTCCTGCACCCACAGGAAGGGGCGGCGATCGTGCAGCTCTGCGGCGCGCTGCTGGCGCAAGGCATCGCGGGCCAGTGCCAGCGCCATTCCTGCCCCGCAGGCATCGCGGGCCCGCGCGAACAGTTCGACATGGGGGCAATCGAGGGCCAATCCCGGTGTCCAACGATGCGTCCGGTCCGACGCGCCGATACCGCGCACAAGGCCTGGAGCAAGAGTGCCGAGGGCTGCGACTGGATCGCGGATAGGGGCGTGTTCGATCATGCGATTCGTTCCTTTGTTCTTATTATGTTCTATTTTGAGGAACGCGCAATCCATGCATCCTTTCCCTTTTGTGCACAGCCTTGGGGAAAAACCTGGGGGGAACCTCACCCGCCTCGTCCCGTTCATCAGGCAACTGCCGACAAGCAAAGGACATTCCAGCGATGAAGTACGATCAGGGCAATCCCGAAGAGCTGCGCGAAAAATTCTGGAAGGCGATGTCGTCGTCGCCATATGTCATGCTCCAGCTCGACAACGATCCGGATTCGGCCGCGCCCATGACCGCGCAGCTCGACAAGGACGCCAACAGTGCGATCTGGTTCTTCACGAGCCGTGACAATCGCTTCGCCAAGATGGGCGGCGCCACCGCCACGTTCTCTTCAAAGGGACACGACGTGTTCGCCCGCTTCCACGGCATGCTGGTCGAGGAAACCGATCGCGCCGTACTGGAGAAGCACTGGAACAACTTTGTCGAGGCCTGGTTTCCCGGCGGGCCGGATTCGCCCAACCTGCTGTTCATGCGCATGAACCTGGGAGATGCATCGATCTGGGCTGGCGAAATGGGCCTGATCGGAACCGCAAAGATGGCGCTGGGCATGGACGTCACCAACGACGTCAAGGGCGGCTACACCGACACCCAACTCTAAGTCGTTCCATCGACAAAACGAAAAGGGCCGCCCCGGAAGGAGCGGCCCTTGTCATTTGCTCGAAGCAAAGGATCAGTCGATCGGCGGCACCGGCTGCGGCGGTGCGTCAGCGTCAGCTTCGTGCACTTCGACCGAACCGCGGCCCACGTGGCTGCGGCTGCGGCTGTAAGCATAATAGACCACCAGCCCGACCGCAGCCCAGATTACGAACAGCAGCTGGCTCTTCGCGTCGAGCTTGTAAAACAGGTAAAGGCAACCTGCGAACGCCAGCGGCGAAGTCAGGTAGATCGCCGGAGTACGGAACGGCCGATGACGGCCCGGTTCGCGGCGACGGATCACCAGAACCGCGATGGACACGGCGGCAAAGGCGAACAGCGTGCCCGAGTTCGAAATGTTGGCGAGCAGCCCGACCGGGAAGAACGCCGCGAACAGCGCCACGAAAACGCCAGTAATGATCGTGATCACGTGTGGCGTGTTGTAACGCGGATGAATCTTCGAGAACGAAGCAGGCAGCAGACCGTCGCGGCTCATCACGAAGAAGATGCGGGTCTGGCCGAACATCATCATCAGGATGACCGACGGCAAGGCAAGACCAGCGGCAAGGCCAATCAGGTTGCCGATCTGAGGCCAACCGATTTCACGCAGCGTCCATGCCAGCGCTTCCTTCGAGCAGACGACAGCCTGATCGCCCATGGCCATGCACTGCGCAGCAAGTTCCCGGCTCCCCGGCTCCATACCAAGACCGTTGGCGTCAAGCACAGGCTGTGCGCCGACCGAACCGATCACGCCCGCTGCAACCAGCAAGTAGAACACGGTGCAGATTGCAAGGCTACCGATCAGGCCGATCGGCATGTTGCGTTGCGGGTTCTTCGTCTCCTCCGCCGCTGTCGAGACAGCGTCGAAGCCAACGTAGGCGAAAAAGATCGAGGCCGCAGCCGCGCCGATCCCACTGAAGCCGAGCGGTGCGAAGGGCTCGAAGTTTTCCATCTTCATCACAGGCACGGCCAGAATGATGAACAGGGTGAGCGCCGAAACCTTGATCGCCACCAGCACCGCGTTGACCGAGGCGCTTTCCTTGGTGCCGATCACCAGCAGCCAGGTGACGAGCCCGGCAATCAGCATCGCGGGAAGGTTCACCACGCCGCCATCATAGGGCCCGCGCACCAGAAGGTCAGGTATGTCTATGCTGAAGGCGTTCTCGATCAGCCCGACGACATAGCCAGACCAGCCCACGCTGACCGCACCTGCCGCCACGGCATACTCGAGAATAAGTGCCCAACCTACCATCCACGCGATAAGTTCACCCATCACGGCGTAGCTGTAAGTGTAGGCAGAGCCCGAAACCGGGACCATCGACGCCATCTCGGCGTAACACAATGCCGCTACGGCGCAGACGAAGCCGGCGATGATGAAGCTGATCATCATCCCGGGGCCAGCCTTCTGCGCGGCCTCGGCCGTCAGCACGAAGATCCCGGTGCCGATGACAGCACCAACGCCGAGCATGGTAAGCTGGAAGGCTCCCAGCGAGCGATGCAACGATTTCTTTTCAGCAGTTGCTAGAATGGCGTCGAGCGGTTTGACGCGACCGAACATGAAATTCTCCCGCCTTGGTCCGGCACCTGAAACCAAAACGGTTGCGCCGGAAACCAGGTTATGGCGCGCAACGCTAGCGGGAACGTCCTTTCGCGCAAGCCATTTTTCCCCAGACTTGCATCAAAGATGTGCCACACATCGGGCCACCTTGCGGGTTTTCGACAAGCAAGTAGAAGCATCTGCCCGCTTCAGAGGATGCGCAACGATGTCCACGACCTTCCAGCTCGACACCGCCACCAGCCGCGCGAA
This sequence comes from Novosphingobium sp. GW835-FHT14H07, assembly GCF_058793515.1. NCBI lineage: Bacteria > Pseudomonadati > Pseudomonadota > Alphaproteobacteria > Sphingomonadales > Sphingomonadaceae > Novosphingobium > Novosphingobium sp. GW835-FHT14H07. The sequence goes on along the minus strand of NZ_JBXAFX010000001.1, from coordinate 95,176 downwards.
CCCTACGCCCGCACCGATGAAACGGCTGACGATCCCGGCGATCCGCCAGCGCAAGAAGGATGGCGTGACGAAGGAACCGGTCGTCATGCTCACCGCCTATACCGCGCGGCAGGCGCAGCTGCTCGACGCTCATTGCGACCTGCTGCTGGTGGGGGATTCGCTGGGCCAGGTGATCTATGGCTTGCCCTCCTCGGTGCCGGTCACGCTCGACATGATGGCCGCCCACGGCGCAGCGGTGGTGCGCGGATCCTACCATGCCGCTGTCGTGGTCGACATGCCGTTCGGTTCCTACGAAGCCTCGCCGCAGCAGGCATTCGAAAGCGCCTCAAGGCTCCTCAAGGAGACCGGTTGTGCCGCGGTCAAGCTCGAGGGCGGGGAAGCCATGGCCGAAACCGTCGCCTTCCTGACCAGACGCGGCATCCCGGTGATGGGTCACGTTGGCCTGACCCCGCAGGCGGTCAACGTGCTCGGCGGCTACAACGCGCGTGGTCGCAGCGAAGCCGAAGCCGCCAAGATCGTCGGCGATGCGCAGGCGCTGGCCGAAGCCGGCGCCTTTGCCATCGTGATCGAGGGCGTGGTCGAACCCATCGCCATCGCCATCACGCAGGCCGTGCCCTGCCCCACCATCGGCATCGGCGCATCGGCGCAGTGTGACGGACAGGTGCTGGTGACCGAGGACATGCTCGGCATGTTCGAGCGGGTGCCGCGCTTCGTGAAGATCTACGAGAATATCGCCGAGACCATCTCCGGCGCAGCCGCCCGCTATGCTGCCGAAGTGCGCTCTCGCGCGTTCCCCGGTATTGAACAGACCTATCAGCCGAAGTAACGCGCCGCGACACGCCAACAAGGGAATTCCGCTTGCTCCGCTTCTACAAGGGTTCGATCCTTTTCACGCTGGTCTGCCTGGCATTGGCCGTCGCCTATGGCTGGATGCAGACCGGCACCGCCAGTGGCACCATGTCCCTGCTATGGATCGTGTTCGTCCTTTCCATCCTCGAAATCTCGCTGTCGTTCGACAACGCGGTGGTCAACGCGGCCGTGCTCGAGGAAATGGACGAAATCTGGCAGAAGCGCTTCCTGACCTGGGGCATGATCATCGCCGTGTTCGGCATGCGCATCGTATTTCCGCTGGCCATCGTGGCGATTGCAGCGGGATTGGGGCCGGTAGAGGCCTTGAACCTCTCCCTGAACGATCCCAAGCGCTATGAAGAGATCGTCAGCAGCGCGCACGTTGGCATTGCCGGTTTTGGCGGCGCGTTCCTTGCAATGGTTGGCCTGAGCTTCTTCTTCGATGGCGAAAAGGAAGTGCACTGGATCCGCTGGGTCGAGGAAAAGCTCGCCGTCGTCTCCAACGTCAAGGCTGCCGAGATCGCGCTGCTGCTGCTCGGAATTTATGGCATCTCCCTGATGCTGCCTGAAGCCGAAGCCCTGACATTCATCGTCTCGGGCGTGCTTGGCCTGGTGACTTTCATCGCCGTCGAGGCGCTGGGCACCATCCTCGAGATGCGCGACGAGGCACAAAAGGCCGCAGGCGTGGTGGTGCGCTCGGGCCTTGGCGGTTTCCTCTACCTCAACGTGCTTGACGCATCATTCAGTTTCGACGGCGTGATCGGCGCATTCGCCCTGTCCAACAACATGGTCATCATCGCGCTCGGCCTGTCGATCGGCGCAATGTTCGTCCGTTCGATGACGATCATGCTGGTAAAGAAGGGCACCCTCTCGGAATACCGCTACCTCGAGCATGGCGCGTTCTGGGCGATCATCGCGCTCGGAGCGATCATGCTGCTGTCCGCGAAGTTCCATATTCCCGAAACGATCACCGGCCTGATCGGCGCAGCCCTTATCGGACTGTCGCTGTGGTGGTCGGTCCGCCACAAGCGCAAGTACCCGGACAGCGAGATCGACGCCGCCATCCGGGCAGACTGACCTCTCAGCCCCGCCCGGCCAGTGAGGGCTTGGGCGCGGGCGTACCGAGGAAACGCGGCGCCGGCGCAGGCATGACCATCCCCTCGTCTTCGACGAACGTCTCGCGCGCGGTGTTGTGGGGATGCTTTGGAGCCTCGCGCAAGCTGAGAACCGGAGCGAAGCAGATGTCGGTGCCATCCATGATCGCGCACCAGTCGTCTCGCGTCTTGGTCAGGAACAACGCGGCAAGTCGCGCCTTCAGGTCCGGCCAGACGCGCGGGTCCATCTGCGGGGCAAAAGCGGGATCGTCCTTCAGGCCGGTCTTTTCCAGCAGCAGGGCATAGAACTGTGGCTCGATCGAACCGATCGAGATCCACTTGCCGTCGCTCGTTTCATAGGTGTCATAGAAGTGCGCGCCGCCATCCAGCAGGTTGACGCCGCGCTCGTCTTTCCACCGGCCAAGCCCCAGGAAAGTATAGGTCATGGCCGAAAGGATCGCCGCGCCATCCACCATGGCGCAATCCACCACTTGCCCCTTGCCAGTGCGCTGCGCCGAGAACACGGCCGCCATCACGCCGAACGCCATCAGCATGCCGCCCCCGCCGAAGTCTCCGACAAGGTTGACGGGGAACTGCGGCTTTCCGCCCGCCTGACCGAAGCTGTGAAGTGCGCCGGCCAGCGCGATATAATTGATGTCATGCCCGGCAAGCGGAGCCATCGGCCCTTCCTGCCCCCACCCGGTCATGCGCCCGTAGACCAGCCTGGGATTGTCGGTGAGCAACACATCCGGTCCCAGGCCAAGCCGCTCCATCACACCGGGGCGATAGCCTTCGACTATGGCATCGGCGTCCTTCGCCATTTCGCGGATCCGGGGGATCGCGTCGGGGGCCTTGAGGTCAAGCTCGATCCGTTCGCGATTGCGGTTCAGGATATCGCGGTTGCCGCTGTCCCCAACACGGTCGCCCTTTGCGGGTCGGTCGATGCGGATGACGCGCGCACCATGGTCCGCCAGCATCATGCAGGCAAACGGTCCAGGGCCGATCCCTGCGAATTCGAGTACCGTCAGCCCTTCGAGCGCGCCTGCCATGATCCGTCTCCGCATTTAATCGTTCGATTGAATTCGGATTAAGGTCATGGCGCTCCTCTGTCGAGGACAGAGTTCATGACGGATTGCGCAATGCTCGCTGCTGCAGGATGCCCTCGATCGCGTCCTGCCCGGAATTGTCACCCAATGCAGCGCGTCCCGCAGACAGCAGCTTCAGGGCCTGCGGACTGCGAGGGTTCTGCCGCAAGTAGCGGGCGAGAACGCCGTTTGCTTCCACGGGCTTACCAATTGCACGCAAGGCGTAGTCTATTCTCTGCAGTGTCGGCAGGTTGAAGCGAATGACCGCTGCCCGACCGTACTGGTCAAGCGCCCCGGCTTGATCCCCAGCCATGAGCCGGGCATCGCCTGCCAGCAGCCACGCCTCAGCTGCGCCGGGATTGGCAAGCCGGAGACGGTCCGCAACCGACACAGCCTGACCAGCATTGCCGCTCGCGATCAGTCCGCGGATGTAGGGCACGGCGTTCGCCGCAAAGTTTGGCGCATCGCCATACGCCAACGCGAGCACAGGCAATGGCTGATCTGCGGAAATAACCGTCGCAGTGCGTTGGCCAGTTGCCTTCGATCGTTCCCGGTAGGACGCGGCGGCGAGCTTGTTCCCAAGACCCGCCTCGGCATCGCCAGCGAGCACCAGCAGATAAGGCGTGGCAAAGTCCTGCTTCGCCCAGGCAGACGCAATCTCGCTCGCCTGCTGATGAAGGCCCTGTCGTTCCAGAGCCCGCACCAACAGCATTCGCGCCTGCAGGTTATCGGGCTGCACGCGCAGCAGCCGGTCGAAATGGCCGACGGCAAGGTTGGCGTTGCCGGCGCGATATTCGAGAATGCCGTTGAGCAGCATAGCCGCAGGCATGTCGCGCAAGGCAGTGCCAGTCTGCAGCAGGATCTTGCGGGCCAGATCGGTCTGCCCTGCCCTAGCCGCCAGGACCGCCTGAAGATAGAGCGCGCGGACGTTGCCGGGATCGACCTTGGCCAGCTTGCGGCAGACGACCAGCATGGCTCGGTATTGCCCCATGTCGCCAAGCGTTGCAGCATATTCGCCCAGCAGCCCCACGTCATTGGGCGCAGCGCGAAGCCCTGCCTCGAACCAGGGCAATGCAGCCTGCAGGCCAAACTGTTCGCGTATCAGCAACCCCCGCAATTCAAGCGCGCGTGGGTCTTGGGGCGCCAACTCTACCGCACGCTCTGCCGCCTCGATCGCCTGGGCCTGCTCGCCGCCGCTGAAACGCAGCCGTGCAATGTCGACCCACAACGAAGCATTGTCCGGCGAGAGGCGATAGGACTGGTCCAGCGCCTGCCCGGCCGCTGCCAGCCGGCCGTCCATTAGCTCGATGCGTCCGCGCAGTTGCCAGCCATGCGCAGCGCTTTCGGCCCGGAAGTCACCGCCGTAAAGCACCTTGCGCGCCTCGCGCCGGTCCCCTTGCAGGAGCAGTGCCTCGCCGAGTTCCGCCCGCACGTCATCGGGGGACGCTCCCTGCCGAATCGCCGCCCGTAACGGCGCCTCGGCTGCGATGCCGTCGCGCTTCGCGATGGCATCGCGCGCCTTGGCGAGCAGGTCCGCTGGCACGTCGCCCCGCACCGGTCCGCCAAGGACCAGTGCAATCAGCGCGGCTGCGATGAACCTAGTTATGGAGATCGTACTGCTTGAGCAGGTCATAAAGCGTGGGCCTGCTGATGCCAAGCAGCCGCGCGGTGCTGGAGATGTTGCCCTCGCTTCGCGCAAGGGCATGGCGAATGACCTTGCGATCGGTCACTTCACGCGCAGTCTTGAGATTGAGAGGTGAGGCCTCCTGCGACTCGCCCGTCGGCAGATCGAGGTCGGCCGCAGAGACGAGCTTCCCGTCGGCCATGATTACCGCGCGCTTTACCCGGTTCTCAAGCTCGCGCACGTTACCCGGCCAGTTCCACCCATCGATGGCGGCCAGCGCATCGGGCGCGAAGCCCTTGACCGAAGGATTCATCTCCTTGGCAAAGCGCAGCAGGAATGACTTGGCGAGAAGCGTCGCATCGCCCGGACGCTCGGCCAGCCCCGGAATGCGCACCACGATCTCGGCCAGGCGATAGTAAAGGTCCTCGCGGAAGCGGCCGTCAGCGATCATTGCCTCGAGGTTCTGGTGCGTTGCGCAGACGATGCGCGTGTCGACCTCGATCGAACGTCGCCCACCGATCCGCTCGATGGTTCGCTCCTGCAGGAAGCGAAGCAGCTTCACCTGCAACTGCAGCGGGATGTCGCCGACCTCGTCGAGGAACAGCGTGCCGCCGCTCGCCAGTTCGATCTTGCCCTCGGTCGTCTTTACCGCGCCGGTGAACGCACCCTTTTCATGCCCGAACAGTTCGCTTTCCAGCAGGTTTTCGGGGATGGCCGCGCAATTGATCGCGACGAACGCGCCCTGTGCCCGGCCCGAGCAATCGTGCAGACCGCGTGCAAGAAGCTCCTTGCCGGTACCGCTGGCACCCAGCAGCATGACCGAGACATTGGTGTTGGCCACGCGCTCGATCGTACGCGCCACCTTGATCATCTCCGGTGCAGCCGTGATCATGCGACCAAGCACCTTGTTGTCCGACGAGGCCCGCGTCGCCAGGACACGGTTTTCCGCTTCGATCTGGGACAAATGCAGTGCGCGCCGCACGATCAGGCCCAGCGCGTCGATGTCCACTGGCTTCTGGTAGAAATCGTAGGCGCCCTTCTCGATCGCCTTCAGGGCCGATTCCCGCGCACCGTGCCCGCTGGCAACAATCACCTTGGTCTGGGGACGCAGCGCCATGATCTCGTCAAGCACGGCAAACCCCTCGGTCGTTCCATCCGGATCGGGCGGAAGGCCGAGATCGAGGGTCACGACAGCGGGCTCTTCCGACCTAAGCAGCGTCAACGCCGTTGCCCGGTCGCCGGCGATGACGACCTCGAAGTCCTCGTAGGCCCATTTGAGCTGAGCCTGCAGACCCGGATCGTCCTCGACGATCAGCAGCACCGGTCGCTGTCCGGACTTTGCGTCACTCATCATGCCACCTTTTTCCCATGGGGGGTGCTTTCCCCCTCAATCGAACTGATCAGCCCCTGCGCTGCCGCCAGCGGCAGGCGCACCGTAAAGCGGCTGCCCAGCCCTTCGCGGCTTTCAACCTCAAGCTTGCCGCGCATTGCCCGCACCATTTCGCGCGCTTCGTAGGCACCGATGCCGAACCCGCCTTGCTTGGTCGATACGAATGGCCGGAACAGCCGATTGCGGATGAATTCAGCGCTCATTCCGCAACCGGTGTCGATGACTTCGATCGTGCCGTAGAGCCCGTCGACGTTGCATTGCAGGAAAACCGCCATGCCCTCGGCGCTGGCGTCGATCGCGTTCTGCACCAGATGCAGGACCACCTGCTCGAGCACTTCACGGTTGGCCAGGACACGGCACGGCGCATCATGCGTGACGTGGACCTGCAACTGCCCCGGCGCATTGTAGCGATTGGCCACTGCGCGGATCACTTCGCTCGCATCGATGTCTTCGACGCGCTCTGCAGCATTGCCACCATAGCGCGAAAGCCTGGCCAGAAGAGCGTTCAGCTTGTCGGCGGAATTGCGCAGCGTGATCAGCATGTCCGCCCGGAATGCCGGATTTTCCGCATGCTTCTCGGCATTGCGCGAAAGCAGGCTCAACTGGCTGGCAAGGTTCTTGATGTCATGCATGACAAACGCCATGCGACGGTTGAATTCCTCGAACCGGCTCGCCTCGAGCAGCGCCGACTGGCCCGCATGCTCGGCGAGGTAGCTGGCCAGCTGCATGCCGACGACGCGCAGCAGGTCGAAATCCTCCCAATCGAGCTTTCGCGCCACTTGCGGGCGCCCGAGCACCACCAGACCGACGAGACGATCAAAGTGAAGCAGCGGCACCAGAGCCCAGGCGGAATGCTCTTCCACCAGCCACTGGGGCACGGCAGCATCCTCGCCCTGATGGTTCACGCCGGCACGCAGTTCGTCGAGGTCGACAATGAACCCCCGTTTCTCGAAAAAGTCGACCCGGTCGATCGACAGCGCCTCGGCAGGAACGTCGGCAGTCGGCCATTGCCAGCGCGCGGAAAGCACCATCTCGCCATTCTCGCCCTGGCACAGAAGCAGGCCCGCTGAACTGTCGGTGATGTCGGCGACCGCCTGGACCACGCGCTCATGCAATGACGGCGCATGCGTGCCACCGCGGCCGATCGTTCGGGTGAAGCGCAGCCACTCCGAGCGATAGTCGTAGCGGTGCTGGAAGAAGTGCTTGGCGAGCATGACCTTCATCCAGCCACGCAGGCGCCCCGAGGGCAGAATGGCCAGCACGAGCACGCTGGTCACGAACACGAAGCCCAGCTGCGCAAGCTGCCCGGCGTCGCCGCCGAGCCAGGTCAGCGATTGGGCTGCGCCAACCATCAGGATCATGTAGGCGCCGATCACCAGCAGCGAGAGCGACTGGAACGCCACCGCGCGCGACGGTGAGAAGCGCAGCGCCGACCGTCCTCGCACCGCACCAATGGCAAGCAACAGGGCGACGCCGATCTGCGCCACGCCGCGCATGGCTTCGAGTTCGACCGGCAAGGTCCGCGCGAGATAAGCAATCGTGTAAAGGTTGAGGTCGTATCCCCAAACCGTTGCCATCGCGATGCAGCTCCAGCGCAGCGCCACGCGCTGTTGCGCCATGGCCCCGGCATAGAGGTTATGCACCAGCACCAGCGCGCCCGTTGCAACCAGCAGCCGGAACAGCATCGAGATCTGGAAGATCATCGCCTGCGCCGCAGCGTTGCCGCCATAACGCACATTCAGCATGAGCAGGATGAACTGCAGTGTTTCGACGAAGATCAGCGCCGCCATGACCGGCCTGATCGGCGCCACACTCGTATGGCGCCCATCGCGGGAAAACAGCACGAACGCGAGGCTGAGCCAGGCGAAAGTGCGGAAGCTTTCGAATACCTGCGCGACCAGCGTCGCATATCCGGTGCCTGCGACCACAAGCGCCCAGGCACCGCTTACGATGAAGGCACCAAGCTCTGCCCGGGCAGACCCCTCCTGCGCGTTACGCCGGCGCTCCCAGCGCCAGCCTGTCAGCATCAGGAAGCAGAACGCGGCAATGAGAAATGCCCATTGCCCGAAGCCCTGCCATGACAAGGGGGTCTGCATCACGGCGCCTCCTTACCTAGCGCCCTCGTGCCAGAGCACGACGCGCAGAGTCTGAAGAAGGATCAGCAGGTCCAGGAAAGGGGTGTAGTTCTTGGCGTAGTAAAGGTCGTACTCGAGCTTGTGCCGCGAATCCTCGATCGATGCACCATAGGGATAATTGATCTGCGCCCAGCCCGTGATGCCGGGCTTCACCATATGTCGCTCGGCGTAATACGGCAGCTTTTCCTCAAGATCCGATACGAACTCGGGCCTCTCGGGACGGGGGCCGACAAAGCTCATCTCGCCTTTCAAAACCGACCATGTCTGTGGCAGTTCATCGATGCGGACCTTGCGGATGAAGCGGCCGATCCGGGTCACGCGGGGGTCGTTCTCCTGCGCAAACTGCGCACCGTTCACCTCGGCATCGGTACGCATCGAGCGCAGTTTGATCACATCGAACGGCTCGCCATAGAGGCCGACGCGGCGTTGGCGGAAGAACGCCGGCCCCTTGCTGTCGATCTTCACCAACAACGCAAACAGCACGATCACCGGCAGGGTCAGGACCAGCAGCAACAGGCTCGCCGTGATATCGAAGATACGCTTGGCCGCACTCGACAGGGCGCGGCCCGACGAAAACCCGTCCGAGAAGATCAGCCAGCTGGGGTTGACCGTGTCGAGATCGACCCTGCCCGTCTCGCGTTCCATAAACGTCGAGAAATCGTTGACGTGCACCCCCGTGGTCTTGATCCGCAGCAGATCCTTCAGCGGCAGCGCATTTCGGCGCTCTTCCAGCGCCAGCACGACTTCGCTTACACCCAGATTCTCCACATAGCGCGTGAGGTTATTGATCGCGTCGCGGTGTATCGCTTCCTCGACAACCGGTGCGGCGCTGCTCATGCCGATGTACCCGACAATGGCGAAGCCTGCCTCGGGCCGCTCGCCCAGCTTGCGCAGGCGATCCGCTCGCGCTCCGGCGCCCAGCACCAGCACGCGCCGACGGAATGCCGATGTCCCGAGAAGTCCTCCCAGCAGCAGACGGATTAGGACCAGGAAGGCCATGGCGATGAACATTGCGTAGAACAGGTTCGATCGCCACAGCGTGCGCCCCGGCAGCATGAAGTAGACGACGGAAAGGGCTATGATCCCGAGGCTCACCGCCACCAGCAGGCGGGCCGTAGCGTAGCGCATCGAACGCAGCGCGTCCGAGCCATAGACACCGACTGCGATCATCGCGGTCTGCACCAGCACCGCAAACAGCAGCAATGGCGTCAACCGCATGGGCACCATGCCCGGGTCGATGCCGATCTGGTGCGCGCGCAGTTGCCACCCCAGTTCGCCGGCGCCGATCAACAGGACAAAGTCCAGCAAGCCCAGCAGCAGGACGGAATGCGGTATGTAATGCTTGAACAGGCGGATCATTTGCCCGGCACTCGTCACCCCACTCGGGCACGGAATGGCCCAGTGGGGCGGTCTTACACCGCAAAGGGTAAAGCGTCGGTTACTCTGACACCGGCAAGCTCATAATCCGGAGTTCACATCTATCTGAAATATATAGAGAAAACTCCGCCCACAAAAACAATCTGTCGGCGGAGTTTACATTCTTGGCTGATCCGAGCGGATCTATTTGCCGTCGGCAACGTCCTTCGCCGCGTCTCCAATGTCCTTGGCCGCGCTCCCTACGTTATCGGCGGCACGCTCGATCGCAGTGTCGCGGCTCGCGCGGCTGTCCGCCATCTGCATGATGAAATAGCCACCAACGACCAGCGCGATCAAAAGGATAATGGCAACCAGCCAGCCACTGCCGCCGCTGCGCGGGCGTTCGTCATAGACTGTCGTATGCGTGTGTGCGGACCCGTCAGGTTCACGCACTTCTACCGTACGTTGCTCGACCATGGTTTCGTCCCTTCTGATGAAGCTTTTCCGTCCAACGCGCAGGCAAACATGACGTTCCTTTCATCCACATCCGCGCCTTCTCGCCAAAGCCTCTGGTTCGCGACGCGCTGGCGTGCCAATGTGCCTCAATGCGGCAGAAGGAACTGCGTCTCGCCCTCATCTGCTACGGCGGCATCAGCCTTGCCGTGTACATGCATGGAGTAACGAAGGAACTCTGGCACGCCACGCGCGCAAGCCGGGCATTCCACTGCCCGCATGAACCGAGCCCCGGTGGTGTCGAGGCGGTTTACCTGAGATTGTTCGAAGAGATTGCCCTGACCCGTGATCTGCGGCTGCGTCTTCTGCCCGATATCGTCTCCGGGGCCAGTGCCGGCGGGATAAACGGCGTGTTTCTGGCGCAGGCCATTGCCACGGGGCAAAGCCTGGAACCTCTCACGGCAATGTGGCTTGAACGCGCCGATATCGACGTCCTGCTCGATCCCGACGCAAAGCCGTGGAGCCGGTTCGCCAAGTTCTGGGCGCAACCTCTTGTCTGGTTCGTGCTGAAGCGGCCGGGAAATGTCGTCAGCAGTACTGTCGCGCCCGAGACTCGCTCCGAAGTGCGCCGCAAGGTCTCACGCCTGATCCGTGCGCGCTGGTTCGCTCCGCCTTTCAGCGGCATCGGCTTTTCCCGAATGATCGCCGATGCGCTCGACGCCATGGCAGCCACGCCGATGGGCGATCCGCTTTTGCCCGAAGGCCATCCCATGGACCTGCTGGTAACGGCGACCGACTTCAACGGCCATCTCGAAGAACTGCGCCTAAACAGCCCCGAAACGGTGGTCGAGAGCGAGCACCGCCTCTCGATAGGTTTCCGTCGATCGACCAGCAGGCATGGCAATCGGGACCTCGCACCATGCCCCGAACTGGTGCTTGCCGCCCGATCCACAGCCAGTTTCCCCGGTGCATTTCCGCCCCTAGTCATCGATGAGATCGATCAGCTCGTCGCCGAACGTGGCGCCACTTGGCCGGGACGCTCGCAGTTTCTCCAGCGCATCATGCCCAGCCATTGGAAGCGCGGCGACCTTGGCAGCGTGGCGCTCGTCGATGGCGCGGTGCTCGTCAATCGTCCCTTCGCGCAAGCCATCGGCGTCCTTCGTGACAGACCCGCGCGTCGTGAGGTCGATCGACGCTTCGTATATGTCGATCCCAGTCCCGATCACATGCGCATCGCGCCGAAGGGCGGGCGCACGATCGGCTTCTTTTCGGCCATCTTCGGCTCGCTATCCTCGATCCCGCGCGAACAGCCGATCCGCGACAACCTGGAATCGCTCGAGCGGCAATCACGACAACGGCAACGCCTTAGAACCATCGTCGATGCCCTTCGCCCCGAGATCGAGGAGACCGTGGAAGGGCTATTCGGCCGAACCCTGTTTTTCGATCACCCCAACCAGCGACGGCTCACCGCATGGCGCAACAAGGCCCAGCAAGCTGCTGCCGAGCGTGCGGGATATGCCTTCCACGGCTATGCGCAAACCAAGCTGGCCGGAATCGTCACCGATCTTGCGGCGCTGATCCACGAAGCCGCGCCAGCTGCAGCCTCGCTTGACAAGGTCGAGGCTGCCTTGTGGGATCACCTTGCCAGTACGGGGCTCGACCGCCTGTCGGCCTTGCGGGGGGGCGCAACCGACAAGGCCATTGTCTTCTTCCGCACCCACGATCTTTCTTTTCGTATCCGCCGCCTCAAGCTGCTCGCCCGCCGCCTGACGCACGATTGGGAGGAAGGTGAGAACGTCAGCATTATCGACCGCGAGGCCGCGCGAGATGCTGTCTACCGTGCCCAGGCGCTCTACCAGGGTCGAGAGACTTTCGAGGGTCTCGGCCCGGGCTTTGCCGAAACAGCTGCCTTGGTCACGGTCGATCCCGGCGCGGTTCTCAACGCAATCGCCACGCGGCGCGATCTCGTCGGGCTGGACCTACAGGTCGATTCCATGCTCGTGGCCGCACTTGAAAAGATGGACAAGTCGCTCCGCCGCCGCTTCCTCCACGCCTATCTGGGCTTTCCGTTCTACGACACCGCCACTCTGCCCCTGCTGCAGGGTGAGGGGATGGGCGAGTTCGATCCGGTAAAGGTCGATCGCATTTCACCAGATGATGCCACGTCCATCCGCAAGGGCGGCACGTTCGCGTGTCTGCGCGGGGTCGAATTCTTCAACTTCGGCGCGTTCTTCAGCCGCGCCTACCGCGAGAACGACTATCTGTGGGGCCGCCTCCACGGCGCCGAGCGCATGATCGACCTGATCTGCTCCACGGTAGAGAACCCGCTACCACACGAAGTGATCGCAGCCTTCAAGCGCGACGCCTTCCTGGCGATTCTGGAGGAGGAGCAGGGGCGGTTGATGGCCGAGCCGGGACTGGTGGACCGGGTCCGCACCGAAGTCCTTGCCGCATTTCAGTGAGCTGAACTGCGCCCCCGCGCAGGCGGGGGCCTCAGTCGGTTCAAGCAGCCGGTCTGTAACAGCGCCCAGGTCCCCGCCTGCGCGGGGACGCGGCAAGCTTACTCCGTCAGATCCGTCCAGGCATCCTTGATGCGCTCGAAGAAGCCCCTTGACTGCGGGCATTCCTCACCGGTCTCGGTCGCCTGGAATTCGCGGAGAATTTCCTTCTGGCGCGCCGAAAGCTTGGTCGGGGTCTCGACGTGGATTTCGACGACAAGATCGCCGATGCCGCGGCCCTGCAGCACGGGCATCCCGCCGCCACGTTTGCGCAACTGCTTGCCCGACTGGATGCCGGCCGGAATTTCAATCGTGTGGACCTTGCCGTCGAGGCCCGGAATCTCGATCTCGCCGCCCAGCGCTGCGGTCGTGAAGCTGATCGGGCAGCGTGTCAGCAGCGTCGTGCCCTCGCGCTCGAACACTTTGTGGCGCTGGATATGCAGGAACAAGTAGAGGTCACCCGGAGGCGCGCCGAACGGCCCAGCCTCGCCCTTGCCGGCAAGGCGGATGCGCGTGCCATTGTCGACGCCCGCCGGAATGTTCACCTGCAACCGCTGCTCGGCATCTACCCGGCCTTCGCCGCGACAGGCCTTGCACGGGCTCTCGATCACTTCGCCGCGGCCATGGCAGTTCGGGCAGGCCCGCTCCACCATGAAGAAGCCCTGCTGCGCCCGCACCTTGCCGTGCCCGCCGCAAAGGTTGCAGCGTCGCGCCGAAGTGCCCGGTGTTGCGCCAGAACCACCGCAAGGATCGCACTTCTGCGAAACCTCGACCGCGATCTCGGTCTCCTTGCCGTGGAATGCGTCCTCAAGGCTGATTTCCATGTCGTAGCGCAGGTCCGCGCCGCGCCGCGCCTGCTGACGGCCACCGCCGCCAAACGCACCGCCGAAGATCGTCTCGAAGATATCGCCAATATCGCCGAAGTCTCCGCCACCGAAGCCACCTTGGCCGCCACCTGCGCCCTGCTGGAACGCGGCGTGACCATAGCGGTCATAGGCTGCCCGCTTCTGCGGGTCGGAGAGGCAGGCATAGGCCTCGTTGATCTGCTTGAACTTGGCCTCGCTCTCTGCACAGCCCGGATTCTTGTCCGGGTGGAACTTCATGGCGAGTTTTCGGTATGCAGACTTCAGGACCTTCTCGTCCACAGTCCGCTCAACTTCGAGCAATTCGTAGAAATCGATCTCGGCCGACATTGCGCTTCCCTAACGCGAAGACCCGCCGCCAGCGCATTCGCGCGAGCGGCGGGCCGGTTTCATCGCAACATCACTTGTTATCGTCGACTTCCGAGAACTCGGCGTCGACCACGTCGTCATCAGCCTTCGGAGCCTCGGCGCCCGGAGAAGCCGCAGCAGCCTGCTCCTTCTCGTAGATCGCCTGGCCCATCTTCATGGCCTTTTCAGTGAGCGCCTGGGTCTTGGCGGTCATCTCTTCCGAGTTACCACTTTCGACAGCCGTCTTGGCCTCGGCGATGGCGGCTTCGATCTCTGCCTTCAGCGATGCGTCGATCTTGTCGCCGTTCTCTTCAAGCTGGCGCTCGGTCGCGTGGATGAGGCTTTCGGCGTTGTTCTTGGCTTCCGCCTCGGCACGACGCTTCTTGTCCTCTTCGGCGAACTTCTCGGCATCGCGGACCATCTGGTCGATGTCCGCATCCGACAGACCACCAGACGCCTGAATGCGGATCTGCTGCTCCTTGCCGGTGCCCTTGTCCTTCGCGCTCACGTTCACGATGCCGTTGGCGTCGATGTCGAACGTCACCTCGATCTGCGGCACGCCGCGCCGGGCTGGCGGAATGCCGACTAGGTCGAACTGGCCGAGGAGCTTGTTGTCCTGCGCCATTTCGCGCTCGCCCTGGAAGACCCGGATCGTCACCGCCTGCTGATTGTCCTCGGCAGTCGAATAGACCTGGCTCTTCTTGGTCGGGATCGTGGTGTTGCGGTCGATCATCTTGGTCATGATGCCGCCCAGCGTCTCGATACCCAGCGAAAGCGGGGTCACGTCGAGCAGCAGCACGTCCTTGACGTCACCCTGCAGAACGCCAGCCTGGATTGCGGCACCCATGGCGACGACTTCGTCCGGGTTCACGCCGGTGTGCGGATCCTTGCCGAAGAAGTCCTTCACCACTTCGCGGACCTTGGGCATGCGGGTCATGCCGCCGACGAGAACGACGTCATCGATGTCCTTGGCCGAAAGACCGGCGTCAGCCAGAGCCTTCTTGCAGGGGTCGAGCGTGCGCTGGATCAGGCCTGCGACCAGCTTTTCAAGATCGGCGCGGGTGATCGTCTCCACCAGATGGAGCGGGGTGGTGCTGCCACCTTCCATGCGGGCGGTGATGAACGGCAGGTTGATTTCGGTCGTCTGGGCAGACGACAGCTCGATCTTGGCCTTTTCCGCGGCTTCCTTCAGGCGCTGCAGGGCAAGCTTGTCGCCGCGCAGGTCCATGTTTTCCTTCGACTTGAACTTGTCGGCAAGGAATTCCACCAGCGCCGTATCGAAGTCCTCACCACCCAGGAACGTGTCGCCATTGGTCGACTTTACTTCGAACACGCCATCGCCGATCTCGAGGATCGAGATGTCGAAGGTCCCGCCACCGAGGTCATAGACCGCGATCGTCTTGCCGTCCTGCTTGTCGAGGCCATAGGCCAGCGCCGCAGCCGTCGGCTCGTTGATGATGCGCAGCACTTCGAGACCCGCAATCTGCCCGGCGTCCTTGGTCGCCTGGCGCTGTGCGTCGTTGAAGTAGGCCGGCACGGTGATCACCGCCTGCGTCACGGTCTCGCCGAGATAGGCCTCGGCGGTTTCCTTCATCTTCTGCAGGGTGAAGGCCGAGATCTGCGACGGGCTGTAGTCCTGGCCACCGGCCTTGACCCAGGCATCGCCGTTCTTGCCCTTGGTGATAGTGTAGGGGACGAGTTCCGTGTCCTTCTGGGTCAGCGGATCGTCAAAGCGGCGGCCGATCAGGCGCTTCACCGCGAAAATCGTGTTGTCGGGGTTGGTCACCGCCTGGCGCTTGGCCGGCTGGCCGATCAGGCGCTCGCCATCCTTGGTGAATGCGACGATCGACGGCGTGGTGCGCGCACCTTCCGAGTTTTCAATGACCTTGGGCGTGCCCCCGTCCATAACAGCAACGCAGCTGTTGGTCGTGCCAAGGTCGATGCCAATAACTTTAGCCATGAGTTCCCCAGTTCCTTCCATTCAAGACACCGCGTGGGAAAGCGATCCCCCTGCCGGGCAGACCGCCATGTGCGGCTCGATTGTCCGCGATATAGGTGCGCTTCTTCTTGGCACAAGGCCCCCACGCGCTTACCTCGGGACACATATTGGCAACAGGAGTCGCCCTTCATGCGCAAGCTTGCAATCATTGGACTTTCCGCCCTCGCCCTGTCGCTCGGCGCCTGCGGCCAGAAGGCAGAAGATCCGACGGATCAGGCCAGCAGCAGCGCCGCAGCCGGTCCCGAAAGCGCACCCGGCGTCACGGTGACCGACGCGATGGTCCGCCTGCCCGCAGTGCCGGGCACGCCGGGCGCTGC
Source organism: Novosphingobium sp. GW835-FHT14H07 (assembly GCF_058793515.1). Lineage (NCBI taxonomy): Bacteria > Pseudomonadati > Pseudomonadota > Alphaproteobacteria > Sphingomonadales > Sphingomonadaceae > Novosphingobium > Novosphingobium sp. GW835-FHT14H07. Next base: position 79,165 of record NZ_JBXAFX010000001.1, on the reverse strand, counting down.
CTACTTCACCGTCTCGCAGGGCAGTGGCGCTCCGCGCAAGATCGCCTCGGTCTATGTCGAAGGCGCGCAGCGCGCCGAGATGCACGAAACCGTCACGAAGAACGGCATCTCCTCAATGCAGCAGGTCAAGGACGTGCCGATCGAAGCGGGCAAGAGCGCGGAGTTCAAGCCGGGCGGTCTTCACGTGATGCTGTTTGACGTGGCTGACAGCCTCAAGGCCGGCGGCACCACGGAACTCACGATCACGCTCGACAATGGCGACAAGGTCAGCGTTCCCGCCAAGGTCGAAGCGCTCGGCGGTGGCAGCGACGCCGACGCGATGGAAGGCATGGACCATTCCGGCCACGACATGAGCAAGATGTGAGAAAAGCCGACGCTCCCTGCCCGCCTGGCGGGGAGCGCCGCCTCACGCCAGGCGAATGCGCGCTGGTTTTCGAAGTGTTTGGCGCCGCCGTAGACACCCGCCCCGTCCGCATCCGCCGCCGCCGCTGGTTTCCCTTCCAGCCGGCGGCCACGGTCATGGCCCCGATGGGGCACCTCCACTTCGCTGCCGCCAGCCCGCACTACGAGCACGACTTCGCAGACGCACCGCTTCCGGCCCAAGGGATGTTCATCCATGAAATGGTCCACGTCTGGCAGGCCCAGACGCGCGGCCGATGGTGGCTCCCGCTGATGCGCCACCCGTTCTGTCGCTACAGCTACACCTATGATCCCGGCCGCCCGTTCGAACGCTACGGCATCGAACAGCAGGCTGAGCTTGTCCGCCACTGGTTCATGGCAAGACGGGGCGCACCGTCACCGGCCGCCCCGCCATTGCAAGCGCTCGACGCGCTTGTTCCGTTCAATCCAGGCTGATCAGCAGCGCACTTCGTATTCCCGGCCATAGCGATCGACCTGATAGCAGCGATTGTCACGCTTGCGGATCTGCGAACCGCCAACCGCGCCAACTGCGCCACCGATGGCCGCACCCTGCACAACGTCGCCGCCAGTCGCTGCGCCGATTCCTGCACCAACCGCGGCGCCCACAGCAGCACCCTCGCCTGCATAGTTCCTCGCGCAGCCGCCCAAAGTGACGGCCGAACCCATGATAAGCGAAGCAATGATGATCTTGCGCATAATATATCTCCGTTTCCCGGAGACGACGCGCCGACCTTCTTCGCGTTCCATGCCTTGCGATGAAGCGTTTTATCCAGCGTTTCTCCTGCCGAAACCGCGAAAGCCTGTTGAGGACAGTCGGCATGCGAACAGGCAAGATGGCCGGCAGCAGGAGATCTGACCGCCATGCCTCATGCCGTTGACCATCGCGCCATCCTTGCCCGCTTCGCCCCCACGCGCGGTGGTGATGGCAATATCTTCCAAGATATCGAACCCGCGCGGCTCGCCCATATCGTCGTCGACATGCAGAACGGCTTCATGGAGGAAGGCGCGCCGGTAGAAGTGCCGATGGCCCGCACCATCGTCGACAATATCAACCGCATCAGCGCCGCAATTCGTGCCAGCGGCGGCCACAACGTGTTTCTCCGCTACACCACACCGCCCGATGGCGGCCCGAGCTGGTCGAATTTCATGGTTCGCATGGGGAGCAAGGCGCAAGGGCACCAGGAGGCCTTCACCCCGGGCGCGCATTACTGGCAGCTCTGGCCAACGCTCGAAGTAGCCGCGAACGATACGGTGATCGACAAGCACCGCTTCAGCGGTTTCACGCCCGGAACCTGCATGCTCCACGCCGTCCTGCAGGATCGCGGCATAGATACGGTGCTGATTACGGGCACCCTCACCAACTGCTGCTGCGAAAGCACTGCCCGCGACGCGATGCAGCACAACTACCGCGTGCTGATGGCGGGCGATGCCATGGCCGCACTGTCAGACGAGGAACACGCTGCGACGCTCCACAACATGGCCTTCGTATTCGCCGATCTCTATTCGACGGATGAAATTGTCGGATTGCTCGGAGGGTAAAAAGCTCTGCGCCCCTGCGAAGGCGGGGGCCTCGGTGGTTTCACGAACCATCAAAGCAAACCGGCTGAGGTCCCCGTCTCCGCGGGGACGCATCAGCGTGCGATAAAATCAGTCCGGCTTCTTGGCCACTGCCACCATTGCCGGTCGCAGCAGACGGTCCTTGATCATATAGCCTGCCTGCAGCTCCGAGATCACCGTGCCCGGTTCGGCATCGGCCGAGGGCATCTCGATCATCGCCTGGTGCTGGTGTGGATCGAGCGGGAGGCCCATTGCGGCGATGCGGGTGATGCCGTGGCTGCCGAACACCTTCTCGATCTCGCGCCCCGTGGCTTCAAGCCCGGCGACGAGGTTCTTGAACTTCTCGTCCTCGCGCAGGTCAGCCGGGATCGATTCCAGGGCGCGCGCCAGATTGTCCGCTACCGAAAGGATATCGCGGGCAAAGCCGGTCGCGGCATAGGCGCGGGCGTCGGCGATGTCCTTCTCCATGCGACGGCGCACGTTCTGCGTTTCGGCCTTGGCATAGAGCACGTCCTGCTTGGCCGCCTCAAGCTCCTCGCGCAGCCTGGCCGCTTCATCGCCTAAAGAGGAATCCTTGGCGGAAGACTGGTCGATCATGTCCTCGGGCACACCCTTCAGTTCCGCCTCGACTTCAGCGTCAGTGGGGCGCGTCTCGTTATCGCTCATTTTCTCGAAAATCCGTCTTGTCCGATGAATCTGCCCAGCGTCTGGGCGGTGAAATCAACCATGGGGACGACGCGCGCATAATTCAACCGCGTTGGGCCGATCACGCCGACCACGCCGACCACCCGCCCCTCGCTGTCGCGCCATGGTGAGGCAATGACCGACGACCCCGAAAGCGAGAACAGGCGGTTCTCGCTCCCGATGAAAATACGCGTCGCTTGCGCCTCGCGCGCGGCATCCAGCACCCGCGCGATCGCCTCGGCGCTCTCCAGTTCGTCAAGTAGCTGGCGGACGCGTTCGATATCGCTCAGCGCCGCTTCGTCGAGCAGGTTGGCCTGCCCGCGCACGACCATCACTGGTCGCGCCGCGGCATCCTGCGTCCACACCACCAGCCCGCGCTGCACCAGATCGGCACTGGCTGCATCCAGCGCCGAACGTCCCCCATCGATCTCCGCTCGCACCACGCCAGACGCTTCGCCAAGCGTGCGACCCTGCAACCGGCTCGTCAGATAATTGCCAGCCTGCTCAAGCACCGCAGCACCCACCGGCTCGGGCAAGTCTATCACCCGGTTCTCGATCCCGCCGTCCTCGCTGACCAGCACGGCGAGCGCCCGCACGGGCGAGAGCGGCACGAACGAAATCTGCACCAGCCGGGGCTCGCGCTTGGGCACCATGACCACCGCAGCCCCCGCTGACAGTTCGGACAGCGCCGAGCTGGCCGCTGCCAGTGCATTCTCGATGGTTCCGCCATGAGCGAGCCCGCGCTCGATCTGCGCCCGCTCGGCCACGGTGGGCTCGGCCACCTGCATGATGCCGTCGACGAAGAGCCTCAGGCCCACCTCCGTCGGCATCCGTCCTGCACTGGTATGCGGCGCAGCAAGAAGCCCGGCGTCCTGCAGTTCCTGCAATACAGAGCGGATCGAAGCGGGCGACAAGTTCACGCCCCCCGGCCCCGCCAGTGCCTTGGAGCCCATCGGCTGTCCACTAGCGATATAACCCTCCACGACGAGACGGAAAATCTCGCGTGCGCGGTCGGTCAGATCGGAGAGCGTTGGGCCGTGCATGGTGACAATCTAATCCACGCTCTTGCAGGCTCAAGCCCGATGCGCCAGAGGCTGGCCAAACTTTTGAGGGAAAATCCATGCGACCTTCCGGCCGTGCGCCCGATGAAATGCGCCCCATCATCATTGAAACCGCCTTCACCAAGCACGCCGAAGGCTCGGTCCTGATCTGCTTCGGCGATACCAAGGTGCTCGTCACCGCCTCGGTGGAAGAGCGCGTGCCGCCATTCCTGCGCGGCAAGGGCGAAGGCTGGGTCACGGCGGAATACTCGATGCTTCCCCGCGCCACCCACACCCGCGGCAGCCGCGAGGCGGCGAAGGGCAAGCAGTCCGGCCGCACGCAGGAAATCCAGCGCCTGATCGGCCGGAGCTTGCGCGCCGTCACCGATCTCAAGAAGCTGGGCGAGCGCCAGATCACGCTCGACTGCGACGTGATCCAGGCCGACGGCGGCACCCGCACCGCCTCGATCTCCGGCGCTTGGGTCGCCCTGCGTCTCGCCGTACAGAAGCTGCTTGATAGCGGCGCGATCAAGGAAGACCCGCTGACCGAAAAGGTCGCCGCGATCTCCTGCGGCATCGTCAATGGCCAGCCGGTGCTCGACCTTGATTACATTGAAGATTCCTCGGCAGATGCCGACGCCAACTTCGTCCTGATCGAAGGCGGCAAGATCGCCGAGGCGCAGGCCACGGCCGAAGGCGCGACCTACGACGAAGAAGGCCTCCTGCGCCTCCTCCGCCTCGCCCGCATCGGCTGCAACGAGATCTTCGCGGCGCAGGAAAAGGCGGTTCGCGGCTGATGTCTTCGCCCCGTCTCGGCACCGGCAAGCTAGTTATCGCCACGCACAACGCCGGAAAGCTCAAGGAAATTCAGGCCCTTCTCGCGCCCTACGGGATCGAGTGCCTGTCCGCCGGCGCACTCGGCCTGCCGGAGCCTGCCGAGACGGGCACGACCTTCGTCGAGAACGCGCTGATCAAGGCGCGGGCAGCGGCGGAGGCTTCGCAGATCCCCGCCCTTGCCGACGACTCCGGCCTCTGCGTCGACGCCCTCGGAGGAGCACCGGGGGTCTACACCGCGGATTGGGCCGAGGCGGACGTGTTCGAGGGAGGGCCCGGTCGCGACTGGTACATGGCGATGGGCAAGGTTGAGGGAAAGCTCGCGGGAGTTGAGGCCGAGTTCGCGAGAGTTGCGGCAGAGTCCGGGGAGAGTGCCCCAGAGTTGGAAAGAGGCTGCCACTTTGCCTGCGTGCTCGCCATCGCCTGGCCAGAAGGCTCCCACGCGGTCTACGAAGGCCGGGCGCATGGCACTCTCACCTGGCCTCCGCGCGGAACAATGGGCTTCGGCTATGACCCGGTGTTCGTGCCCGTGGGCGACACTCGCACCTTCGCAGAACTCGATCCGGCCGAAAAGCACGCGATCAGCCACCGCGCCGACGCCTTCGCCAAGCTGGTAGCGGACCAGTTTTCGGCCTAAGGCTCTGGCCATGGCCCTAGCGCTCTACATCCACTGGCCGTTCTGCCTCGCAAAGTGCCCCTATTGCGACTTCAACAGCCACGTCCGTGATCGGACGGACATGGCGGCTTGGGCCAAGGCGCTGCTGGCGGACATGCGCCATGAAGCGCAGTTGACGCCGGGCCGGAAGCTTACCTCGATCTTCTTCGGCGGGGGCACGCCTTCGCTCATGCCGCCAGCGCTGGTCGAAACGCTGCTGCGTGAGGCACAAGGCCTGTGGGGCTTTGCCCCCGGTATCGAGATCACGCTTGAGGCCAACCCGAGCTCGGTCGAGGCTGCCAATTTCGCTGCGCTGGCAAGCGCTGGGATCAACCGCGTTTCGCTCGGTCTGCAGGCGCTCGACGACAAGACGCTGAAGTTTCTCGGCCGACTGCATGGCGTCACGGAGAGCCTTGCCGCGCTGAACCTGGCGCAGTCCCACTTCAGCCGCGTCAGCTTCGATCTGATCTATGCCCGCCCTGAACAGACGCCAGCGCAATGGCAGGCAGAGCTGCAGCGCGCGCTGGCCTTCGGAACCGGCCATCTCAGTCTTTACCAGCTGACCATCGAACCCGGCACCCGCTTCGCCACGCTGGTGCGCGAAGGCCATCTCACACCACTCGACGACGATCAGGCCGCCGACTTGTTCACGCTCACCCGCGAACTGACTGCCACTGCCGGCCTCCCCGCCTACGAAACCAGCAACCACGCCCGCCCAGGCGAGGAAAGCCGCCATAACCTCACCTACTGGCGCTATCAGGACTACGTAGGCATCGGCCCCGGTGCACATGGGCGCAGGCTCGGCGCGGCGACTGTGCGGCACAAGAAGCCCGAGAACTTCCTGCGCGCGGTAAGTGAGCAGAAGCACGGCATTGCCGAGGAGCGGCATCTGATCCCCTCGGATCAGGCAATGGAAGCGGTGCTGATGGGCCTGCGACTGGCCGAGGGTATCGAGCCGGTGCCCCTCGCTGCGCGGTTCGGCTTCACTGCGAATGATCTTATCGACCCGGCAAAACGCGATTTCTACGTGCGGCTGGGCCATCTTGCCGAGGACCGCGGACGCCTGAGCGTGACCGAACAGGGCGCGCCGCTGCTTGAGGCCCTGCTCGCGGAACTCGTGCCGGCGGCGCTGGTCGGCGCATGACCACGGCGGACTTTCTCGAGGCTTGGCACAATCACTTGGCTCTCGGCCGCCGTCGCTCACCCCATACCGTGCGCGCCTATACCGCAACCGTCGCGCGCCTGCTTCATGCCTTGCCCGAAGGCCAAAGCTGGTCAACGCTCGCGCGGATCGACGCTACAACCTTGCGCAATCATATGGCCGAGCGCCGCGCCGATGGCCTGGGCAATGTTTCTGCGGCGCGCGAACTTTCGGCGCTCAAGTCCTTCATCGCCTTCGCCCGCGAGCAGGCTGGAGAGGCTGACACCAGCCGCCCACGATTGCGCGGCCCGCGCGTAAAGAAGGGCTTGCCGCGCCCCGTCACGCCAGACGAAGCGGTCAATCTTGCCGAAATGGTCGCCGACGATGCGGGGGTACCATGGATCGCCGCGCGCGACCGTGCCGTCCTGCTTCTGCTTTATGGTGCCGGAATGCGCATTGCCGAAGCGCTGGCGCTGCCAGCCTCAACCTTGCCGCTGGGCGAAACTGTCGTGATTACCGGCAAGGGTGGCCGCCAACGCGTCGTTCCCCTGCTGCCGATCGTGAGCGAGGGTGTTTCCGACTATGTGGCGCAATGTCCTTGGCCGCTTGCCAAGGACGAACCGCTGTTTCGCGGCGCGAAGGGCGGTCCCTTGGCGCAGGGCATGGTGCAACGTGCTGTGGCAAGGGCGCGCACCGCGCTGGGTTTGCCGGCCACGGCGACGCCGCACGCCCTGCGTCACTCCTTTGCCACGCACCTGCTAAGCGCCGGGGCTGACTTGCGCTCCCTGCAGGAACTGCTCGGCCACGCGAGCCTGTCGTCAACCCAGATCTATACCCGGGTCGATGCGGCAACGCTGCTGGACGTCTACCGGAATGCCCATCCGCGGGCGTGATCACTGTTTGGCAGTGGCACTCCGTGGCAATCGCAGCACCGACAGCAACCCGCCGAGGTCTTCACTTTCCCTGAGTTCGACGCTGCCGCCGTAGATTTCTGCAACATCCCGCACGATAGCGAGGCCAAGGCCGGTTCCGGGCTTTCCGGTATCGAGCCTGGCGCCACGATCGAAGATGCGCTCGCGGGACTCCTCGGGAATGCCGATGCCATCGTCCTCGACCCAGATTTCGCAGAACTTCGGATCGGCGGGTGCAGCGTCGATGGTAATGAAGACCGATCCGCCGCCGTACTTGGCCGCATTCTCGATCAAGTTGCCAAGGATCTCGTCGAGGTCCTGACGCTCGATCGATACCTCGGCGGTGCGGTTGCCGTCCATGTCGAAGCGCACGTTCGGGTAGAGGCGGACAACAGCCCGTTCCACTGCTTCGGCGCTTTCCCACACCTGGGCGCGTGACATGCCCACCGCGCGGCGACCGACTGCGCGCGCGCGCGCGAGGTGATGGTCGACTTGACGGCGCATGACCGCAGCTTCGCGGATCACCGTATCGGCAAGATCATCGGCCTTGGCGGTTGCCGCATTCATCACCACGGTGAGCGGGGTCTTGAGGGCGTGGGCAAGATTGCCTGCATGGGTGCGCGCCTCTTCGGCCTGGCGCTCGGAGTGTTCGAGCAGGGCGTTGAGTTCGACCACGAGTGGCTGGACTTCGAGGGGCAAGGGCTCGGTGACGCGGCTTGCCCCGCCCTCGCGCATGCGGGCTATCGCCAGCCTCACACGACGCAAGGGGCCAAGGCCGTAGAACGTCTGCAGTCCCGCCATGGTGAACAGCCCGAGGCCGAGTGCGAGGAAAGACCAGATCAGGATCGAGCGGATGCGCCGGATCTGTGCGTCGATCTCGCCACGGCTGGCGGCGACCTGAAATTCCCACAGCGTGTTGGCACCCGGCAGGATCACAGAGCGCTTTATGATACGCAGGCGCTCACCCTCGAACTGGTCGCTGTCGTCGATCTTCGGGTCGACATAGTTCTGATCGGGATCGGTGCGGAGCGAACGGTCCCACAGCGAGCGCGAAGGGAAGTCCTCGTGCCCTTGCCCGGAGATTTGCCAGTAGAGGCCGCTGTTGGGCTCAAGGAAGCGCTGGTCGCCGAGGGGGCGGTTGAAGAAGACTTCACCGTCCGGCCCGATCTCGGCCGAGGCGACCATTGCGGTCAGCATATAGCCGAGTTGTTCATCGAAATTGCGGGTGACCAGCCCAGTCAGCGTCTGGTCGAGCGCCAGACCACCGCCGAGCAGGAGGACGCTGATCCATCCTGCCGCGATAAGCAGCATTCGCCGCGCCAGCGAGCCGGTATGCGGCGCTGGCTGCGGCGTGTCGTTGCTGCCCTTCTCCGGCACCTATTGCCTGCGCGGATTACCCACGACCGGGTTCGGCCGGATCATCGAGGCTGTACCCAAGACCGCGGATCGTGGTAATCACATCGGGGCCCAGCTTCTTGCGGATACGAGTGACGAAGACTTCGATCGTGTTGGAATCGCGGTCGAAATCCTGATCGTAGATGTGTTCGATCAGTTCGGTCCGGCTGACCACCTTGCCCTTGTGGTGGAGTAGATAGGACAGGAGCTTGTATTCCTGCGCTGTCAGCTTGACCGGTTCGCCGTTAAGCGTGACGCGGCCTGAACGCGTATCGAGGCGCACGTCGCCAGCGGTGAGTTCGGATGAGGAATTGCCGGAGGCGCGGCGGATCAGCGCACGCAGGCGGGCGATCAGTTCCTCGGTCTGGAAGGGTTTGGCAAGATAATCGTCAGCACCGGCATCGAGCCCGGCAACTTTGTCGGACCAGCTGTCGCGCGCGGTGAGAACGAGGACCGGGAACTTGCGCCCCTCCTTGCGCCACATGCCGAGCACGGTCAGGCCGTCGATCTCGGGCAGGCCGAGGTCAAGGATGACGGCGTCATACTCTTCGGTAGAGCCCATGAAATGCCCGTCTTCGCCATCGACCGAAAGATCGACGGCATATCCGTTCTGTTCGAGCGTGTTCTTGAGCTGCTTGCCGAGAGTGGGTTCGTCCTCGACGATCAGAATGCGCATCATTTGCCCCTTACTGCACGCCGCACGGGCGCGAACACTTGCAGGGCTAGATGGGGCGCGAAACCTGAACGGTCAAGGAACTGGCGCGAAAGCCACCGTTCACCAACAGGCTCTCATCGACTTTCGCCGAGAACCTGACCGGTGCGGGCGTCAACATCCACGAACATGACCCGGCCATCACGGATGAACTTCAGGCGATAGACCATCGCAGACGGATCGTACTCAGGGCCGAGATACTGCATTCCCGGTTTGGTCGGCAGCACGCGGCGTTCGATATCGCGGAGCGAACGCACGTTGCCGGCGCGCAGGTCGCGGCGGGCCTCGTTCTGCTCGTCGGGCCGCTGCTGGGCGTGCGACGTTACGGGCAGGAGAGCCAGTGATGCGGCAAGAAGGGCAATGGCACGGTTCATGATGTGCGCATGCATAAGCCGAGGGCATTGAACAAGCGGTGAATGCGAAGCCGCGTTATCGTTCAGCGTCGGGCGTTGCGCGAGGGCAACGCTGCGGCTAAGCGGCAGGCCATGGCGGCACCGATACTCAGCTGGGAGGGCCTCGGCCTCGTCCAGGGCAATGGCTGGCTCTTTCAGGATCTCGACATCCATATCCAGCAGCGCGACCGGCTCGCGCTGATCGGGCGCAATGGCGCAGGCAAGACAACCCTGCTCAAGCTGTTGGGCGGGCAGGTGGATGCGGACAAGGGCACGCGCTCGATCCAGCCGGGGACAAAGATCGTCACGCTGGAGCAGGACCCGTTCTTCACCGGCTTCGATACGCTGATGGACTTTGCGCTATCCGGCAAGGACGCCCCTCCCCGTCACGAAGTCGAATCCATTGCCGGGCAGCTCGGCATCGACATGAACCGCAAGGCCGATAGCGCCAGCGGTGGCGAGCGGCGCCGCGCCGCCCTTGCCCGTGCGCTGGCTAGCGAGCCGGACCTCCTGCTGCTCGACGAGCCGACCAACCACCTTGATCTTGCCGCGATCGACTGGCTGGAAGACTGGCTGCAGCGCTATCGCGGGGCGTTCGTGGTCATCAGCCATGACCGCACCTTCCTAGAACGGCTGACCAAGGCGACGCTCTGGCTCGATCGTGGCTCGCTGCGCCGGAAGGATATCGGCTTCGGCGGATACGAGGCGTGGATGGAACAGGTCTATGCCGAGGAAGCACGCGCCGCCGACAAGCTTGATGCCAAGCTGAAGATCGAGGCGCACTGGCTCGAGCGGGGGGTTACCGCGCGGCGCAAGCGCAACATGGGACGGCTGGAAAAGCTCTACGAGATGCGCGCGCAAAGAGCGGCCATGCTCTCTCCGCAGGGCACTGCGAAGCTGGCCATCGCCAGTGACGATGCCAAGAGCAAGGCAGTGATCGTTGCGGATCACGTCAACAAGTCGTTCGGCGATCGCCCCATCGTCAAGGACTTCACCCTGCGCATCACGCGCAAGGACCGCATCGGCGTGGTCGGCTCGAATGGCGCGGGCAAGACCACCTTGCTCAAGCTGCTGACCGGTGAACTGGAGCCGGACAGCGGGACGATCACCCTTGCCAAGACGCTGCAGGGGATCATGATCGATCAGCAGCGCAGCCTGATGGCGCCCGACAAGCGCGTGCGCGACGTGCTGGCCGATGGCAGCGACTGGATCGACGTGCGCGGTGTCCGCAAGCATATCCAGGGCTATCTCAAGGACTTCCTGTTCGATCCGGGGCTGGTCGAAGCACGCATCGGCACGCTTTCTGGCGGTGAGCGCTCGCGCCTGCTGCTGGCACGCGAGTTTGCGCGCTTTTCAAACCTGCTGGTCCTCGACGAGCCGACCAATGACCTCGACCTCGAAACGCTCGATCTCTTGCAGGAAGTGATCTCGGACTACGACGGCACGGTACTGATCGTCAGCCATGATCGTGACTTCCTCGATCGCACGGTGACCATCACGCTGGGAATGGACGGCTCGGGCAAGGTCGACATCGTCGCGGGCGGGTACGCTGATTGGGAGAAGATCCGCAAGCAGAGGCAAGCAGGCAAGCCAGTTGCCCGGTCTGCAGGGGCGGACAAGCCAGAAGCGGCAGTGGCAGCGCCCGTCCAGCCTGCAAAAAAGGGCAAGCTTTCATACAAGGATCAGCGCGACTACGAATTGCTGCCCAAGCGGATCGAGGAACTCGACGCTGCGATTGCACGCGGCGAGGCTCAGCTGGCCGATCCCGATCTCTATGCCAAGGACCCCAGGAAGTTCGATGCCTTGATGGCTGCGCTGGAAAAGGTCAGGGCCGAAAAGGACGCCGCTGAAGAGCGTTGGCTGGAACTGGCGGAGATGGTCGAAGGCTGAGGTCCCGCCGCGCAAAGCCCTTGCTTCGGCCTGCAATTTGTAGGTAAGCAAAAAATCACCGTTACGGTTAAGACGGTCACGAACAGGGGTCGCGCGCATGATCAATCGAATCCGCGATATACGCCGCCAGAAGGGCATGACGCTGGCCGATGTGGCTGCGCGCTGCGATCCGCCGACCACCGCGCAGACGATCGGCAGGCTTGAAACCGGCACGCGCAGCCTGTCGCTGACGTGGATGAACCGTATCGGCGCTGCGCTCGGGGTTGAGCCGCAATTGCTGGTCAAGGCCGAGGAGGATACCCCTACCCACCTCGTTGCCCGGCTCGGACCGAACGGCGCCGAGGCTCTTGCCAAGCCGATGGATGCCATCCTCCCCGTGGCCCTTGACGGTTCTGCCCGCCTCCTCGCGCTGGCCGTTGAGGCAAGCGCTGGCGAGTATCGCGCAGGCGATCAGGTATGGTTGCGCCAGATCGATCCGGAGGACTTCGCCCGCGCCTTCAACCGTGATGTCCTTGCTCCACGCACTGCCGGTCGCTTTGCTTTCGGCCGCTTGATCGATCAGCGTGACGGGCGCGTTGCGCTGCTTCCGCCGGGGCCTGGCCAGAGACAGGTGGTGATCGATCGGCCGGCATGGCTGGGCGTCGCCGAAATGCTCGTGCGCAAACTTTGACGTGAAGCGCCTCCTCTCGATCTCCACGCTTTATCCCGCAACAGGTCGTCCCGGCTTCGGCCGCTTCGTCAGCCGCCAGATGCAAGCCCTTGCCGAACGGGGGGACTGGGACGTGACGGTCGTCAATCCGATCGGCATTCCACCGGTGCCAATGAAGCGCTACGCCACGCTCAAAGGTGTGCCGGACGTTCAGGAACAAGGCGCGGTGACAATCCATCACCCGCGTTTTCTCCTGATTCCCGGTCTATCCGGACCGATCAACCCGGCACTGATTGCCCACGCGATCCTGCCGCTGGCAAAACGGCTTCATGCCGAGCGGCCGTTCGACATGATCGATGCGCAGTTCTTCTATCCTGACGGACCTGCCGCGGCCAAGGTCGCGCGCGCGCTTGAAGTGCCGCTGGCAATAAAGGCGCGCGGGTCGGACATCCATCTGTGGGGGCAGCGGTCATGGCCGCGCCACCAGATGATCGAAGCCGCGCGCCAATCGGCCCTTCTGCTTTCCGTTTCCCAAGCGCTGGCAAACGACATGATAGCGCTGGGCATGCCCGCTGACCGGATCAAGGTTCACTACACTGGACTCGACCGATCGCGCTTCCGCCCGCTCGAGCGCCAAGCAGCGCGACAGTTGGTATCAGCTTTGCCGTCACTTCAGATCTGGCCCGAGGGCCGTCTGCTGCTGTGCGTTGGCGCGTTGATTGCGATCAAGGGGCAGGCGCTGGCAATCCGCGCAATGACGCTGCTGCCGGACGATGTCCGGCTCGCCATTGCAGGCACCGGCGCGGATGAAACCGGTTTGAAGCGGCTGGTCCAGCAGCTTGGCCTGGAATCGCGAGTCCACTTCTTGGGTTCGGTGGAACACGACATCCTTCCGCATTTGCTCTGCGCGGCGGATGTCATGGTTCTGCCCTCTGAACGCGAAGGGCTTGCCAATGCCTGGATCGAATCGCTCGCCTGCGGGACGCCGGTCGTGATCCCCGACATCGGCGGCGCGCGTGAGGTGGTGGCCGATGTAAGCGCCGGGCGGATCGCGGAGCGCACACCTGAAGCCATCGCTGAGGCCGTGAGCGAACTGCTCCAATCACCCCCGACGCAGGATGCGGTTGCGGTAAACGCCGCACGGTTCAGCTGGGAAGCCAATGCCAGTGCGCTCGCCGCCATGTACGAAGAAGCGGCAACGAAGCGTTAGACTTCGCCGCCGCCAATCGGTTTGCCTACGCGGGATCAAACGCCTTCGCGTGCAATCCGCTCCTGCTTTTCGAGTGCCGTCTCGGTCGGCACGAAGCTGTTCGGGTTTACCTTCAGCCAGATCAGGATGGGCGCCGCCATGTAGATCGAACTGTAGGTACCGACGAAGATGCCGAGCGTGATGGCCGCAGTGAAGCCGAAGATCACGTCAGGCCCCAGCAGCAGCAAGGCCACCAGCGTGATAAGCATCGACAGCGAGGTCACGATCGTCCGGTGCAGCGTCTCATTGACCGAGAGGTCGAGCAGTTCCGGCATCGGCATCCGGCGATACTTCTTCATGTTCTCGCGGATGCGGTCATAAACGACAATGGTGTCGTTCAGCGAATACCCGATAAGCGTGAGCAGCGCGGCCACGATGTTCAAGTCGAACTCCATGCCGGTGACGGCAAAGAGGCCTAACGTCAGGGTCACGTCGTGCACCAGCGCGAATAGCGCGCCCACGCCAAACTGCCATTCGAACCGCAACCAGATGTAGGCCGCAACCGCCAGAGACGCGAGGCCGAGCGCCTTGAACGCATCCCAGCCCAGTTCCTTGGAGACCTTGCCCGATACCGAATCGACGCCGTCGATTCGCGCGTCGGCATGGTTCTTCTTGATGTCTGCGGTGATGGTGCGGGCCATCTTGTCGGCAAGAGCCGCTTCCTGGCCTGCGCCTTCCGGCAGCTTCATGCGGATCGAGATTTCGTTGGGCTTGCCATAGCGCTGGATGATCGGTTCGCCGTAGCCAAGCTTGCCGACTTCTTCGCGCAATTCACCGACTGGCGCTTCGGCGCTGCGTTCGAACGTCACGCGGATCATCTGACCGCCGATGAAATCGACGCCCAGGTTGAGGCCCTTGGTCAGCACCAGTCCCCAGGAGGCCGCCATCAGGATGATGCTGATGACGTAGAACGGCACACGCCACTTGAGGAAGTGGATGTTGGTGTTGTCGGGTACGAGCTTGAGGAGTTTCATCGGTCTGTCCTCCTCTTAAAGGGCAATGTCGGTGGGGCGGGCACGGCGAAGCCACTGTGCGACCCACATGCGCGTCAGGGTGACGGCGGTGAACACCGACGTCGCGATGCCGATCATGAGAACCACGGCAAAGCCCTTCACCGGTCCCGAGCCGAAGGCGAACATCAGCACGGCGGCAATGACGTTGGTGATATTCGCATCGAAAATAGCGCGGCTGGCTTCCTTGTAGCCAAGCTCCACCGCCTGGACGACCTTGCGGCCGCGGTGTCGCTCCTCGCGGATGCGCTCGTTGATAAGCACGTTGGCGTCAACCGCCGCGCCGATTGTCAGCACGAAGCCGGCGATGCCCGGCAGCGTCAGCGTGGTGCCGATTATGCCCATGATGCCAAGGATCATGATCACGTTGATGATCACGGCGAGGTTCGCGTAGACGCCAAAGCGGCCATAAGTGACGAGAATGAACACCGCGAGGGCCAGCGTGCCGACGCCCATCGCGATCACACCCTTGCGGATCGAGTCTGCACCAAGGTCAGGCCCAACGGTGCGCTCTTCCACGACCTTCAGATCCACGGGCAGCGCGCCCGAACGCAGCGAGATCGCCAGCGCGTTGGCGCTTTCCGTGGTAAAGCGGCCAGAAATGATCGCGCTGCCGCCAAGGATGGGCTCGTTGATCGTCGGGGCGGAAAGGACCTTGCCGTCGAGAATGATGGCGAATTGCTTGCCGACATTCTGCGTGGTCAACTTCGCGAACTTCGCGCCACCGTCGGTGTTGAAGGTGATGTTGACGACCGGCTCGTTAGTCTGCTGGTTGTTTGTCTGCTGGGCGTTGGTCAGCTGATCACCACGGATGCCACCAAGTCGCTTGACTGCGATCGACGGTACGCCGCCGCCTTCTGCAGGGCTGACGAAGGGCACGATCTCGCTGCCCGGGGGCGCGATGCCTTTCGCCACGTCAGAAGGCAGTGCCGAAGTATCGACGAGCTTGAACTCGAGCTTGGCGGTCTGACCAAGCAGGTTCTTGAGCGCCTGCGGGTCCTGCAGGCCGGGAACCTGCACGACGATGCGCGTCGGCCCCGAACGGATGATCGTTGGCTCCTTCGTGCCGAGTGCGTCGATGCGCTTGCGCACGACTTCGACCGCCGTGTCCATCGCTTGGGTAACGGCCTGCTGGATACCGGCGTCGGTCGGCTTCAGGACGAAGCGGTTGCCATCGACGACATTGATGTCCCAATCACGTTGGCCGGTGAGCCCTGCCCCGTTGGTCAGCGGCAGCACCGCTTCGCGCACTGCATCGACTTGCGAGGCATCGGCGACAACGAAAGTCAGCGCACCATCGCGGTTGGAAATATCGCTGATGCGGATGTCTTTGCCATCCTGCTTCAGCTTGTTGCGAACCGATTCCTCCATGCCTTCGATGCGCTGCTGGCGCACCTGCGAGGGATCGGCTTCAAGCAGGATGTGGCTGCCGCCTGCAAGATCGAGGCCGAGGTTGACCTTGGGCTCGGGCAGTGCACTCGGCCAACCAAGACCCATGGTTGCAGTGAGCGACGGGATGGCGGCTGCAACGCAAACCAGCGTTATCAGCCAAAGCCAGATCACCTTCCAGCGCGGAAATTCGAGCATGGGCGTTCAGCCTTCAGGAAAGTGAGATCAGTCGTTCGCAGGCGAAGAGCCGACAGGCGGCACGATGTCGCCAATTGTGGCGCGCACGGCCTTGACCTTGACGTTCGGGCCGAGTTCCAGTTCGACGTAGTGATCGTCGAGCTTGATCACCTTGCCGATCAGTCCGCCGGCAGTGACGACCATGTCGCCCTTCTTCATGCCTGCGATCTTTGCCTTGTGCTCCTTCTGCTGGCGCATCTGCGGCCGCAGGATCAGGAACCAGAAGATGAAACCCATCGCCACCAGCGGCATGAAAGTCATCCAGGCAGGCGGCTGGCCGGCATTTGCTGCGGCGGCGGAAAGAGTGCTGAGCATCATGGGTCCGTTTCTGGGATCGCAAGGCAAGGATTACAACCGGGCCGACTGCGGTTATCCCGCATTTACCGGCCCCGGCATGGACAAGCGGCGCGGTTAGCAGTTTGAACTGCGCAAGGCAATCTGACGCGCTGGCCGAGAGGCGGGGCACGCCGCAGCCGATCCCGCAAACCTTTCGCCAATCTCGCGCTTGCCATCCTCAAAAGTGCTGCCTATAGGCGCGCTTCCGGTCGGGACGTAGCGCAGCCTGGTAGCGCATCACACTGGGGGTGTGGGGGTCGGAGGTTCGAATCCTCTCGTCCCGACCAATTCAAAAGGCTCGCGAAGCGCATTGTGCTCGCGGGCCTTTTTGCTGTCTTCGTTTTCCTACACCGCGTCTTGTGGTTATATGCACCCGCGTCCCGCAACCTGGAAGGACGCAAGCATGGCAAACTCCGAAGCCCTGATTTCATCGGTTTCTGCGATTATCGACAAGATCATCCCCGATGCTGCCTCACGCGATCAGGCAAAGCTCGAACTGCTTCGCCTTGAGAGCGCACGAGAATTGAAGCCGCTGAAGGCGCGCATCTCGGCGACCCTCGCCGAATCCCGCGCTGACGATCCGTGGACTCGCCGGGCGCGCCCTGCCTTTCTCTATGTGATGTACGCCGTGATCCTGTGGGCCTTGCCCATGGGCCTGCTGGCCGGGCTCGATCCGGCTGCTGCGCGGGCGATCATGACCGCGACGAGCGCCTATCTCAACGGCTTGCCCGAACCGCTCTATGCCTTGTTCGGCACCGGCTACCTTGGCTATACTGCGGCACGGCAGTGGGGAAAGGCCCGAGGAACGGACCGCTGAATGCGCAACGCCTTGGTTAGTTTCTGGTAACCTCCGCCTGATATGAAAGCAGGCATGAGAACGAGGTCGGACCGCTTTTTGATGCCTTTGCTGGCCGCAGGCAGGCGCGCGCCGCTTGTAGCCAGCCTTGCTCCGCTTGGCTTGATCCTTGCGCTCGGCGGCTGCGGATCCTCCGACAACGAAAAGCTCGAAGCGCGGATCGCAGCGCTGGAGGCGAAGGCAGACGCGGCCGACAAGCGCTCGCGGCAAGCGTTGAGCATGGCGGCCACCAGCAACCCCGCGCCAGTTGTCGAGAGCGGCACCACCGACAGCTTCGGCGAGCCCTCGCTGTCGGATGAAGTCACCGACGGATCCGCCGACAGCGCGATATATGAAAACACGATCGAGGCACCTGCGGGTCCCCCCATCGCCCCCGGCTTTTGATAATCACCTCCCTCTTGCCCTTGCGACTTTGCCCGCATTGTCTATCACGACAGGCATTCGCGATCGGGGGATCTGATGACACAAGCTTCCGGCCAGGGCACGACCGTCTATGTGCTCAATGGCCCCAACCTCAACCTGCTCGGCCTGCGCGAACCGGAAATCTACGGTTCGCAGACGCTCGACGACATCGCCGGCATGCTCGAAGATCGCGGCCGTGAACTGGGTCTCGAGATCGACATGCGCCAGTCCAACCATGAAGGCCATCTGATAGACTGGCTCCATGAGGCGCAGGCCGAGGGCGTAAAGGCCGTGCTGCTCAACGCCGGTGCCTACACCCACACCTCGGTGGCGATCCACGATGCGATCAAGTCGATCAAGGTGCCGGTGATCGAGGTTCACCTGTCGAACCCGCACAAACGCGAGGCTTTCCGCCACCATTCCTATGTCGGCATGGCCGCGCTTGGCACTGTCTGCGGCTTCGGCGCAAACAGCTACCTTGCGGCATTGGACGCCGTTTCGCGCCTTTGAAACAGGCGTTTTTCCACTTTCACTGATCGCTGCCACTTGCCAGTCCATCGCGTTGGGGGCATGGCGCGCGGTCAGAATTCATACCCCGCGAGGAAATTCAAATGGGTCACGAACGCGGCGACAAGGCCGAAAACATGGCGATCGACGGCAAGCTTGTACGCGAACTGGCAGAGCTTCTTGCCGAAACCGGGCTGTCTGAAATCGAGGTCGAGGATGGCGAGCGCAAGATCCGCGTAGCCCGTCAGCTGACTGCTGCGCCGGTCGCTCAGGTTGCGGTTGCAGCCCCGGCCCCGGTCGCTGCACCTGCCGCGACGGCAGCACCTGCTGCGCCTGCCGCTGCTCCTGCAGAAGACCATTCCAACGCCGTGAAGTCACCCATGGTCGGGACCTGCTACCTCGCCGCCGAACCGGGCGCTGCCAACTTCGTCACCGTCGGCCAGAGCGTGAAGGCGGGCGAAACCCTGCTGATCATCGAAGCGATGAAGGTGATGAACCCGATCACCGCGCCTGCCGCAGGCGTGGTAAAGGCGATCCTGGTCGAGAACGCGCAGCCGGTCGAATTCGACCAGCCGCTGGTCGTGATCGCGTAAAGGTCCGCTGATGGCCATCAAGCGCCTGCTTATCGCCAACCGCGGCGAAATCGCGCTGCGCATCCACCGCGCCGCGCACGAAATGGGCATTGAGACGGTCGCGGTGCACTCCACCGCCGATGCCGACGCGATGCACGTGCGCCTCGCCGATCATGCGGTGTGCATCGGTCCGCCCGCAGCGAAGGATAGCTACCTTAACGTCGCGGCGATCATTTCGGCAGCCGAGATCACTCACGCTGACGCGATCCACCCGGGCTACGGCTTCCTTTCGGAGAATGCCAAGTTCGCCGAGATCGTCGAAGCCCACGACATCACCTGGATCGGCCCCAAGCCCGAACACATCCGCACGATGGGCGACAAGATCGAGGCCAAGCGCACCGCTGGCGCACTCGGCCTGCCGCTGGTGCCGGGTTCGGACGGCGCGGTTTCGGATCTCGAGGAAGCCAAGGCCATTGCCGAAAAGGCCGGCTATCCGGTCATCATCAAGGCAGCATCGGGCGGCGGCGGTCGCGGGATGAAGGTCTGCAACAGCCCTGAACAGCTTGAAACCCTGATTCAGCAGGCTGGCAGCGAAGCCAAGGCCGCCTTCGGCGACGCGACGGTCTACATCGAGAAGTACCTCGGCAACCCGCGCCACATCGAATTCCAGATCTTCGGCGACGGCAATGGCAATGCCATCCACCTCGGCGAACGCGACTGTTCGCTGCAGCGCCGACACCAGAAGGTGCTTGAAGAAGCGCCCTCGCCGGTGATCTCGACCGAAGAGCGCAACCGCATGGGCGGCATTGTCGCCAAGGCCATGGCTGACATGGGCTATCGCGGTGCGGGTACGATCGAGTTCCTGTGGGAAAACGGCGAGTTCTACTTTATCGAGATGAACACCCGCCTGCAGGTGGAGCATCCTGTTACCGAAGCAATCACCGGCGTCGATCTGGTGCGCGAACAGATCCGCATTGCCGATGGCAAGCCCCTGTCGGTCAGCCAGGACGAGATCGAGTTCAAGGGGCACGCGATCGAGTGCCGCATCAATGCGGAAGATCCGTTCACCTTTGCCCCTTCGCCCGGCCTGGTTAAGAGCTATCACGCCGCGGGCGGCATGCACGTACGGGTCGATTCCGGGCTCTATGCCGGGTACAAGATCCCGCCGTACTATGACTCGATGATCGCCAAGCTGATCGTCTACGGCCGTACACGCGAAGGGTGCATCATGCGCCTCAAGCGCGCGCTTCAGGAAATGGTGATCGAAGGACCCAAGACCTCGATTCCGCTTCACCAGCGCCTTTTGAACGAGCCTGATTTCCTCTCTGGCGACTACACCATCAAGTGGCTGGAAGAGTGGCTGGCCAAGGACGCCTGATCCGCCATCTTCCCAAACAAAAAGCCCCCGCATTGCGGGGGCTTTTCCGTTCTGCTCAGTCCATGACCGGCAATCTTGCACGAATGGCCCGCCAAGCCGGCTCGGGCCGGTCGTTCTTCACCAGGATCGCTTCCACCTCGTCGAATTCCTCGAGTTCGAGCGCCTCTGTCACGCTGAGCGGAAAATAGACATTCTCGTCGTTGTCCATCCGCACGGCATAGGCGCCGCGCCCTTCCTCGCTTTTCGTAACGATGCACATCGCCTTCACTGCCATGGACAATACCTTTTATTTCGTAGCGTTACATAAGACCGCCAATCCGGCAGGCTTCGAGACAAAGCCCGCAAGGCGCCGCATAGTCAACCCTAGCGCTCGCGCGGCTTCCACGTAAGTACGCGCCAGACATAGCCGATAAGCACGATGACCAGCGTCGCAGTCGCGATCGGCCCGGTGTACTTCTCGATCTCTCCAAAGTTGCGCCCGAGGTAATAGCCCGCGCCACTCAGGATCGCATTCCAGATTGCAGCGCCAGCGAAGGTGAACAGTAGAAACCGTACATGCCCCATGTGCGTAAGACCGGCTGGCAATGAGATCATCGTGCGCATGAACGGGGCAAACCGCACAGCGAAGACTACCCACTGGCCATGCCGCCGAAAGAACCGGACTATTGCCTCTACGTCCTCCCATTCGACGGTAAGCCAGCGCCCGAAGCGACCGACAAAGGGGCGCAGTCTCTGATAGCCCAACGTCCGGCCGAGGAGATACCAGCAATAGTTGCCCAACGTCGATCCGACAGTGCCTGCCAGCATCAGCGGCCAGAATTCCATTCGGCCCCGCGCCACGGCGATCCCGCCCAGCCCCATGATAAGCTCGGATGGAATTGGCGGAAACACGTTTTCGATGACCATCAGGAACGCGATGCCCCAATAGCCACCGCCTTCGATCAGGTGGACGATCCAGTCATTCATGAGAAGGGTAACGATTCCAAACGGCCAAAAGCTCCTGCTTCCGATGGAGGAGCCCGGATGCCCTTACAGCCGCCGCTCGATCGCGTCCCAGATCATCCCCGGCGTATCGGTGCCGTTGAACTTGTCGATCGCGACAATCCCGGTCGGCGAAGTTACGTTGATCTCGGTCAGGTACTTGCCGCCGATCACGTCGATGCCAACGAAGATCAGGCCAAGACGCTTCAGCTGCGGCCCGAGCGCTGCACAGATTTCCTGCTCTTCCGCCGTCAGTTCCGTCTTTTCGGCATAGCCGCCGACCGCAAGGTTCGAGCGGAACTCGCCCTCACCCGGCTTGCGGTTGATGGCGCCGGCGATCTCGCCATCGACCAGCACGATACGCTTGTCGCCCTTGGCGACCTCGGGAAGAAACGCCTGCACCATGTGCGGCTCGGGCCAGGTCTGGTTGAACACCTCAAACAGCGCGCCAAGGTTTTCGCCTTCGGGCCCGACGCGGAAAATAGCCTTGCCGCCATTGCCGTGGATGGGCTTCACGACGATCGCGCCATGCTTCTTCTGGAACAGCCGCACTTCCTCGACCGAGCGGGTGACGATCGTTGGCGGCATGAAGCGCCGATAATCAAGCACCATGACCTTTTCAGGCGCATTGCGAACGCTCCGGGGATTGTTGACGACCAGCGCTTCACCCTCGATCCGCTCGAGCAGATGGGTGGCCGTGATGTAGCCCATGTGGAACGGAGGGTCCTGCCGCATGAGGATCACGTCGATATCGCGCCCAAGGTCGAGCCGGCGCACGTCGCCTGTCTTGTAGTGGTCGCCCTCCACGCGCTGCACCGTCACCGGACGGGCATGAGCGATCAGCCGGTCATCCTCGTCCAGCGTCAGCGAACCTACGTCGTAATGGTAAACCTCGTGCCCGCGCTCCTGCGCCGAAAGCATGAGTGCGAAGCTGGAATCTCCAGCGATATTAATCGAGTGGAGCGGGTCCATCTGGACCGCAACGCGAAGAGTCATGCTTGCACAGATCCTCAGGGGTTTATCTCAGGTGCGCCTTAAAGCCGATTTGTAGCTTGTGCGACCATTTTCAGATCGCGCCTCGAAGGCGCCCCCCAAATCCAAGGAGCCATTGATGCGCAAGCTGTTCACCGTTGCCGCTGCCGGAATCGCCGTTCTCGGCTGGTCGTCACAGGGCGTTGCCAACCCCGACCCGCACCCCACCAGCGCCCCGAAGGACGATCACAAGGGCGACAAGAAGGACGAGCATCACGACGAGCACAAGGACGGCGAACACAAGGAAGAGCACAAGCCCGCCCACTAAGCGTCGGTCAGGTGCCGGGTTGCCAGGCGTTGGCAATCCGGTACGGCCACTTTCCCTGTGCCATCAGGATAACGTCAATTCGGACGTCATCGCCAGGCCTTGCATACTTTCCGGCAAGCATTTCCGCCGCCCTTGCGACGCGTCGCAGGCGGTGAGCGTCAATCGCGGCGCCCAGTTGCCGGGCATCCTTCCGCCATTTCACTTCGATGAACGCAACCGTTCGCCCTTTTCGCGCGATCAGGTCGACCTCGCCTGCCATGAGCTTCACCCGCTGCGCCAGAATGCGCCAGCCCTGAAGCCGCAGCCACCACGCTGCCAGCCATTCGGCCCGCCGTCCTTGCTGCTCAGCCTCGGCACGCCTCATTCCTTGAGTGCCATGGCCCGTGCGTAAAGCACCTTGCGATCCAGCCCAAGCGCCTTTGCCACCTTGCCTGCCGCTTGCGATGTAGACATCTCGGCCAGCGCCGCGCGCAGTTCCGCGTCGATGACGTCGTCCTCGGGCGCTTCGGCCTCTCCGGGTGGCGCAATGAGAAGCACGATCTCACCTTTCGGCGGCTGCGCCGAGTAGTGCGCCGCAAGTTCCGCTGCAGAGCCGGAACGACACTCCTCGTGCAACTTGGTCAGCTCACGCGCAACCGCGACCTCGCGTCCGGGCAAACGCTCGGCGATTGCTTCCAGCGAAGCCACAAGGCGGGGCCCCGTTTCATAGAATGCCAGCGTGGCCGGGACGCCGGATAGTTCGGTCA
Organism: Novosphingobium sp. GW835-FHT14H07; assembly: GCF_058793515.1. Classification (NCBI taxonomy): domain Bacteria; kingdom Pseudomonadati; phylum Pseudomonadota; class Alphaproteobacteria; order Sphingomonadales; family Sphingomonadaceae; genus Novosphingobium; species Novosphingobium sp. GW835-FHT14H07. Next base: position 55,922 of record NZ_JBXAFX010000001.1, on the reverse strand, counting down.
GGACATCGCCCCGCGCCTTCTCCTTGTTCGGCAGGAACCCCGCAAACAGGAACCGATCCGTCGGCAACCCCGCCATCGACAAGGCGGTCACGACCGCGCTCGCACCGGGCAACGACGTGACCGATATCCCCCGCGCCCGCGCCTCTCGCACCAACCTGTAACCCGGATCGGAGATCAGCGGCGTTCCGGCATCCGATACCAGTGCAACCGCCTTGACCGCCATTTCTGCCAGCAGCGCTTCCCTCGCGCCGTCGCTGGCATGATCGTCATACCGTCGCATCGGCTTGTGAAGGCCCAGCAGATTCAGCAATTTCCCTGTCACCCGCGTATCCTCGCAGGCTACCAGATCGCAGCGCCCAAGCGTGTCTGTGGCGCGACGGGTCATGTCACCAAGATTGCCAATAGGCGTGGCAACAATATAGAGACCGGGTGCAAGAGGCGACGTATCCATGGCTTTTCCATGGACCGGCGATGACAGAGCGACAAGAGGGTGTGCAGGGAATGATCGAGGGACAATCGGGCGACTGGCGCGAAACTGGCTTGCGCCGCTCCCGCAGATGGGTTGTCACCGGCACGCTGACCCTTCTGGCAGGTTGCACCGTCATCCCCAAGGGCACTGGCCCGATCGCAGAACCGACCGAAAAGGCTCCTGACGCAAACGTCCTGCCAACCGATGCCGGCCGCCATCGTGTCGCGCTGCTGGTGCCAATGACAGGGCCAAACGCATCGGTTGGTCAATCGATAGCCAATGCTGCAACGATGGCCGTGCTCGATACCAGCGCGGCAAACCTGCGCATCACAACATATGACACAGCAACGGGCGCTGGCAGCGCGGCCGCCCGCGCCATTGCCGACGGCAACAAGCTGATCCTCGGCCCCCTGCTGTCCGATGATGTCGTTCTGGTCTCAAATGTTGCGCGCCCGGCCAAAGTCCCGATGATTACCTATTCGAACGACAGTGCCGTCGCTTCGCGAGATGTCTTTGTCATGGGTCAGGCCCCCGGCCAATCGATCACGCGCGTTCTCGGCTTCGCCAAGTCGCGTGGGATCAAGTCCGTTGCCGCAATCATCCCGACCGGTGATTACGGGCAGCGGGCGACCGCAGGGTTGACCGAGGCCGCGCGGGCCAATGGCGTCGCCGTCACCGCCATCGAAACCTATGATCGCGGCAATACGTCGGTTGCCAGCGCAGTACGCCGCGTCAAGGACAAGGGCCGTTTCGACGCGCTGCTGATCGCGGATGGCAGCCGCATCGCGCTTCAGGCGGGTCCGCTGGCGGGCAAAGGCGTCAAGCTTCTGGGAACCGAACTGTGGAGCGGTGAAGGCGCGATCGCGAAATCTGTCGCCATGCGCGGCGCATGGTTCGCTGCCGTCTCCGATCAGCGCTTCGGTCAATTTGAAAAGAGCTACGCCACACGTTTCGGCGCGACGCCATCGCGGCTTGCAACGCTGGGCTACGACAGCGTCCTGCTGACGCTCAACATTGCCCGAACATGGAAGCCGGGCACCACCTTCCCAACGGCGAAGCTCTACGATCCGCAGGGCTTCATCGGCCTTGATGGCGTCTTCCGCTTCACGGCAAGCGGCATGGCCGAACGGGCGATGGAGGTGCGTGAAGTTGGCACCGGCACCTTCACCACCGTATCGCCCGCTCCGGCAAAATTCTGATAGGCCGAAAGCGGGGGATTTCGCAGGATAAGGCGGCATCCCCGCTTGCGCCGGGATTCCCGTGTTCTATACCCGTTCGCATGTCCGACGACCTTTTCGACAAGCTCCCCGCCACCAGCGCAGCCGAGGCCTATGACGGCTCCGCCATCGAAGTTCTCGAGGGCCTCGAACCGGTCCGCCGCCGCCCCGGCATGTACATCGGCGGCACGGACGAGCGCGCGCTGCACCACCTCGCCGCCGAAGTGCTCGACAATGCGATGGACGAGGCGGTCGCCGGCCACGCCAACCGCATCGAGGTCATGCTGGAGGAAGGCAATCGGCTGACCATTTCGGACAATGGCCGGGGTATCCCCGTTGACGAACATCCGAAATACCCCGGCAAGTCGGCGCTGGAAGTCATCCTCACAACGCTTCACTCCGGCGGCAAGTTCTCCGGAAAAGCCTACGCAACCAGTGGCGGTCTGCACGGCGTCGGCGTTTCGGTGGTCAACGCGCTTTCCTCACTCACCCGGATCGAGGTGGCGCGAAACAAGGAGCTATACGCGCAGGAGTTTTCGCACGGAAATCCGACGACCAAGCTGTTGAAGATCGGCAATGCCCCCAATCGGCGCGGCACGCAGGTCACGTTCATCCCCGATCTCGAGATATTTGGAGAAGACGCGAAGTTCAAGCCTGCCCGCCTGTTCCGGCTGGTCCGATCCAAGGCCTATCTCTTCGCAGGCGTCGAAATCCGCTGGAAGTGCGCTGCCTCGCTTGCCAGCGAGGAAGTGCCGGCGGAAGCCGTCTTCCAGTTCCCCGGCGGCCTTGCCGATCATCTCGCGGAACAGGTCTCGGGCCGCGAATGCGTCACCTCCGTGCCTTTCGCCGGCCGACAGGACTTCCCGCTCGGCCCCAATGGCGAAGAGAACGGCCGCGTAGAATGGGCTATCGCCTGGCCACTGTGGTCCGATGGTTCCTATTCGTGGTACTGCAACACCATCCCCACGCCCGATGGCGGCACCCACGAACAGGGCCTGCGTGCCGCACTGACCAAGGGCATCCGCGCCTTTGCCGAACTGATCGGCCAGAAGAAGGCCAAGGACATCGCGCCAGAGGACATGATCACCGGCAGCGAGATCATGCTTTCGGTCTTCATCCGCGATCCGCAGTTCCAGAGCCAGACCAAGGACCGCCTGACTTCGCCAGAGGCAGCGCGCATGGTTGAAGCTGCGGTGCGCGACCATTTCGACCACTATCTCACCGACAACATGGAGCGCGGCAAGGCGTTGCTCGGCGCGGTGATGGAGCGCATGGACGAACGCCTGCGCCGCAAGGCGGAGCGCGAGGTCAAGCGCAAGACCGCCACCAACGCCCGCAAGCTGCGCCTTCCCGGCAAGCTCACCGATTGCTCGGGCGAAGGTGAAGGCGAGACCGAACTGTTCATCGTCGAAGGCGATTCCGCAGGCGGCAGCGCCAAGCAGGCGCGTGACCGCAAGACGCAGGCAATCCTGCCAATCCGCGGCAAGATCCTCAACGTCGCCAGCGCCACGGCCGACAAGATCCGCGCCAACCAGGAAATCGCGGACCTCGCACTCGCGCTCGGCTGCGGCATGCGCAAGGACTGCAACCCGGACGCGCTGCGCTATGATCGGGTAATCATCATGACCGACGCCGACGTCGATGGCGCACACATCGCCACGCTGCTGATGACGTTCTTTTTCCAGGAGATGCCCGAGCTGGTCCGGCGCGGCCACCTCTACCTCGCCCAGCCTCCGCTCTATCGCCTGACCAGCGGAAGCACCTCCGCCTACGCCAAGGACGACGCCCACCGTGCCGAGCTGGAAGCGACCAAGTTCAAGGGCAAGAAGGTTGAAGTCGGTCGGTTCAAGGGCCTTGGCGAAATGAACCCGCAACAGCTGCGCGAAACCACGATGGCGCCTGCCACCCGCAGCCTCATCCGCATCACCCTGCCGCCTGAATACGAGGGCCGAGCGGCGGTGAAGGAACTCGTCGACCGCTTGATGGGCCGCGATCCCGCCCAGCGCTTCATGTTCATCCAGAACCGCGCGAGCGAGATCGATCCGGAGTTGATTGACGCGTAACCTCCCGGAAGGCGTCGTCGGCGTCATCCAAGCAGCCACTACAGAAAATGGCTGCTTACCGATCGATACGCCTAAACAAACGCGCCAGCGCTAGCCATGCTTGTCCTGCGCGGGTTTGGCAGGTTGGACAGTCCATTCAGGGGGCGTATCGTTCGGCTCATCGGCTTCGGCTGCCTCCTTCGTAGGATGCACGCGCGATGCGGCATGGTGGACAGGCGCGTAAATCGTATAGAGCTGGATAGGCTCGTCGCCGATGTTCGTGACGTTGTGCCAGGTGCCAGCGGGCACCAAAACGCACCAGCCATCCGACACTTGCCGCTCGAACGTCAGCTCATGCTCGGTTGGCCCCATCTGCACCAGGCCTTTTCCCGCGTCGAGCCGTAGGAACTGGTCCGTCTCGGGATGTGCTTCCAACCCGATGTCTCCGCCGACAGGAATCGACATGAGCGTTACCTGCAAATAGCGCCCCGTCCAGGCGACCGAGCGATAGTCGCCATTGGTCTTGGTCGCCACTTCGATATCGAAGGCTAGGGGTTGCGGGCCGATATCCTGAATGCGTTCTCCACTACTTGCCATGAAACGATCCCTTCGCAGTTTACAGTGATCGTTACCCGCCAGGGGGACTATGTTTCCGCACCACTTCCCATTCGGGTTTAGCCAGCAACTTGACGATCAGGATCGCCCTTTTTCGCTCGGAAATCAAACCGTATCCGCACCCACTCCCCGATCTGAGGCTTTCCATTGACCCTGGGTGGTCGCACCAAAAACTGCCAGCTCGCCTGCCGGATCGCGCGGGCAAGGCCTGATCCCGGCGGGCTTTCGCCAAGTTCCTGGCAATCCTCGACGTGGTACTTCTCCACCGTCCTGCACGCGATCATCGCCCAGTCCCCCTGCATCCGGCGCTGGGGCAGGTAGGGGCCGATCTCGGCATCGGTGGGTTCGCGATACCATTGCGCGGCAAAGAGCCGCACGCCGCCCGGTCCTTGCCCTACGCTGGCGGAATCGCCCGGACTGCCCGCGCCCACCTGTTGCGCCCCGCCGGACTCTGCCCGCTTCATGTTGCTGATGTCGGTCGCGCGGTAGTCGTTGCGCGACAGCTCGATGAATCCTTCGGGCCATTCGACCTTGCCAGGCACTGGCACTTGAGGCGGCGCAGCCACCGGCTGGCTCACAGCGGCTTCGGCGGATTCCGCCTGCTTCTGCCGCTTCTGCTCCTGCTTTTGCGCCTTCTCTTCGTCCTGCCCCTGAGCGGATAGGTCGATCGCGGTCAGGTGCGTGCCCTTCCCATCGCCGAAGCCGGTAACCGCGCCCATTCGCCACATGATCAGGAACACCAACAAGGTTGTGACTGCGGCAAACGCCATTGCTCCGGCCCGCTCGCGCGGCGATGCCTGATAGCCTTGCTTCGCCATGACATTGCGGGGTGCGACCATTTCCGCGTCGCTACACGGCGGTTTCGGGCACTTCAATCGCCGAGACGGCCAAGCATAAGTTAGCGACAGTTTGACACGACATACATGACGGATGCGTCACCAACCGAGTTCAAAAATGACGCGTGCGTCATCAACATGCTCCGAAACTGACACGTGCGTCTAACTTTGAGTTCGAAGATGAAGCGGCCGTCAGTTCAGCAACCCCCTTGCGCCGCACTCTCCGCCGCCTTATCGCTTAACCGAACGATTAAGCACACAGGAAACGCCGATGCGCTTTGAAGGCACCAGCAATTACGTCGCTACCGAAGATCTCAAGGTCGCCGTCAACGCAGCCGTCCTGCTGCGCCGCCCTCTTCTGGTAAAGGGAGAACCCGGCACCGGCAAGACCGTGCTCGCTCATGAAATCGCGAAGGCGGTGAACGCGCCGCTTATCGAATGGAACGTGAAATCCACCACCAAGGCTCAGCAAGGCCTTTACGAATACGACGCAGTCGCCCGCCTGCGCGACGGCCAGCTCGGCGATGAGCGGGTCCACAACATTCGCAACTACATCAAGAAAGGCAAGCTGTGGGAGGCCTTCACCAGTCCCACCCTTCCCGTTCTGCTGATTGACGAGATCGACAAGGCGGACATCGAGTTTCCGAACGACCTCCTGCAGGAGCTCGATCGCATGAGCTTCGACGTATACGAGACGCAGGAGCGCATCGAGGCGCGTGAACGCCCGATCGTCGTGATCACCTCGAACAACGAGAAGGAACTGCCCGACGCCTTCCTGCGCCGCTGTTTCTTCCACTACATCAAGTTCCCGGACCGCGACACGATGCAGGCAATCATCGACGTCCACTTCCCCGGTATCCAGAAGACCCTGGTGAGCAAGGCGATGGAGGTGTTTTACGAGATCCGCGAAGTGCCCGGCCTCAAGAAGAAGCCCAGCACTTCCGAACTGCTCGACTGGCTCAAGCTCCTGCTGAACGAGGACATGCCATTGGACGTCCTCCAGAACCGCGATCCGACCAAGGCGATCCCGCCGCTTCACGGCGCGCTGCTCAAGAACGAGCAGGACATCATGCTGTTCGAGCGCCTGGCCTTCATGGCCCGGCGTCCGGGGAACTGAGGAAGATTGCCATGCCCCATGTCGGCGGATGCCTTTGCGGCGCGGTTCGCTACACAATCTCCGCCGACCCACTGGGCGCCCGCATGTGCTGGTGCCGAGATTGCCAACGCATCGCCAGCGGATCGGCTACGGTGAACGTGCTTTTCCCGGAAGCCGCCGTGGCGATCGAAGGCAAACTCGGAACCTTCGTGATGATTGCCGACAGCGGCAACACAGTCGAACGTGGCTTTTGCAATGTCTGTGGCGCGCAAATCTACAGTCGCACCGTCACGCCGACAGGCCTGCCGATGCGCGTTCGCGCGGGAACACTCGACGACCCCGAACTCGCGCCGCCAACGGCAGTCATCTGGGCGGACAGTGCGCCGAGCTGGGCTCCGCTACCCGGACATCTCCCGCGCCATCCCAAAGGTCCGCCGCCCGCCAGTTGAGCGTGCGGACCTTGCCGATGCAAGGGCGTCTCACTCCCGCGGCCCAAGCTTTTCCAGCTCTACCTGCGCGAACATCGCCTTTACCGCCGGCCGCTCGTTGATCTGTTCGATCCAGCGCACCAGGTGAGGCGTGTCCTCCTTGTTCACCAATTCCTTGAAGCCGAACGGCATGCCGTTGGCGATGGCGAAGTTGCAGATGTCGGCCAGGGTGTACTGCCCCGGCACCAGCCATTCATGGTCGGCAAGGTGGTCGTCCAGCTTTCGCACTGAGTAGCCGATCTTGCGCATTTCCTCGTCGAGCATGTCCTGCGGGAAGCCTTCGCGGGCGCGCCGCCACTTCACCTGCTGCTCGACCACCGGGATCGCTTTCACCTTTTCCTCGAACTCGGCGTCAGTAAGGCCCTTGACCATGTTGCCGACATAGCGATGCCAGCCAATGGTCGAGACGCACCAGCAGAAGTATTCGTCCACCCACTTCGTCCAGATGCGCATCTGTGCGCGCCCGAAGCTGTCGGCTGGGCGGAGCGAGACTTCCGTCGGGTATTCGTCCTCGAGATACTCGCAGATCACGGTTGATTCAGTGATGACCTTGTCGCCGTCCACCCCAGAGTCGACCAGCGCCGGCACCTGACCGCGCGGATTGATCGCCTTGAACCAATCGGTGTGATGCTCGAACTTTGCAGGATCCAGCCGATGCTTCTCGACATCGAGGCCCTTTTCGAACACCGTCAGCAGCGGTTTCATCGAGTTGGCAGCCGGTCCGAAACTGTAGAGCTTGAGTGTCATGGCGTTATCCTCTCCAAGTGGCAGCACCATAGACAATTGTATGTAACACTAACAATACCCAATTACTGAAAGCCTGAAGGAAGCTTTTTGCCATGCCCTATTCCGGTCAATGTGCTTGCGGTTCCGTCCACCTCGAGATCGCCGGGGAGCCAATTGCGACTCGCCAGTGCTGGTGCCGCCAGTGTCAGCAGATTGCGGCCGGTGGCCCGACCAATAACGCAATCTTCAAGGCGGAAGACGTCAACATCACCGGCACCCTGGCCCATTCCGAATGGACGGCGGCCAGTGGCAACACCCTGACGTTCCACTTCTGCCCCGCCTGCGGCACGCAGATCTTCGCGCAGAGTTCTGCACGCCTTCACCTGAAGACAGTGCGCTTCGGTGCCCTTGACGCAGGCCACGGCCTGCGCCCCGAAGCGATCATCTGGACCGAGGATGCACCGCCCTGGGCTCAGTTCCATCCTTCTCTCGAAAGCTGGCCGCAACAGCCCCCTGCCCCGCCGCCCGTCAGCTAAGGCATGAGCGACCTTGCGCCGAGGCCCACCGCCCATACGCGGTTTGCCGCCATTCGCGCGCGGCTGGAGGCCATCGATCCAGCGCCGGGGCCAACGGCGTGGATCTACGAATTCCTGCTGTTCGGCTTCAAACAGGGGTGGGCCTGCCTGTTCGGTGGCCTGATGTTGGCGATGCTGTTGGGTACGCACCTGTTCTGGCCGACGGACGCACCGATCGCCCGCTATGACGCGCTGACGATCGGTGCACTCGCGATCCAGATCGCCATGCTGCTGCTCCGGCTTGAGACTCTGACGGAGGCCAGGGTCATCCTCGCCTTCCACGCGGTCGGCACGATCATGGAACTTTTCAAGACCGCCTACGGGTCATGGACCTACCCGGAACCAAGCCTGCTGCGGATCGGCGGCGTGCCGCTGTTCTCCGGATTCATGTACGCCTGCGTCGGAAGCTATATCGCCCGTGTCTGGCGCATCTTCGATTTCCGCTTTCCGCATTATCCGCCTGCCGCGTGGAGCTACGCACTGGCAGTTGCTGTCTACGTGAACTTCTTTGCGCATCACTGGCTGCCGGACGTTCGCCTGCTTCTCTTCGCGGCGATGGGCCTGCTCTTCTGGCGCACCCGCGTGATCTTCCGCGTGTGGCGGGAAAACCGTTCCATGCCGTTGCTGCTTGGCTGGTTCCTCGTGGCGCTGTTCATCTGGTTCGCGGAGAACATCGCCACTTTCTCACGCGCGTGGATCTATCCCAGCCAGGAGGCGGGCTGGACCCTTGTCTCCCCTGCAAAGCTCGGCGCTTGGTACCTTCTGATGTACATCTCGTTCGTGCTGGTTGCGGCCGTGCACCGGGTCAGATCACGTTGAAACAGTCCTGCCCCGAACGCTTCAGCACGCCGCACAGCGCATGGGCGCCGGGGGCGCTGGCGCGCAACCGCCAATAGCGGCGCTGGCCGACCACCGCAGGGACAACGGCCTTCTGGAAACTCGCCAGTTCCGGGTACATCACGACCGCACCCTGCCAATGCGCCTCCGCTTCGGCAGGGCTCAGCGCCGCAGCAAGCTGGATCGTCTGGACCGACGTCGCGGCAGCCATCCCAACGCGGGGACCTGCTTCCGGCACTGCAGCCGGCGCTTGCGAATTGAGCGCCAGAGTCACCGCCCCCTGCTCTGAACGGAGCGGAGCATTCGTCACCACAACTGTCGTCCGGTCTGCCTTCGTCAGGTCGAATAGCGCCTTGGCAAAACTGCGCGGCAAGCGGATGCAGCCGTGGGAGGCCGGATATCCCGGGACATACCCGGCATGGATTGCAATGCCGCGCCAGGTCAGCCTCTGCATGTAGGGCATCGGGGCGTTGCTGTAGATATTGGAACGATGGAACACCCGCTTCTGCAGGATCGGGAATACACCGGCCGGGGTCGAATGTCTGCGCTTGCCTGTAGAGACCGGCGAGGAACCCCAATGCGAGCCATCCTTGAACACGTGCATCCGTTGCGACGCCTTGCTAACCACGACCAGCACACCCGATTGCAGAACGTCCGCAACCGGCGGGGGCAATTGTGGGCGGACAGGCTGCGCGACTAGCGGGGCGACCTGAGGGGCAACCGGCGGGGGCGCGATCTGCTGGATCACCGCATCCTGCACATCTGCCCGCGCCTCCCGCGCCGGCAGCGCCAAGCCGAGGCCCGCCAAACCCAGCAGAAGCCCAACGATCGCAAGCAAAACCGTAGCGCGACTCATGGTAAACTGCCCTTAACCATGTTTCCTCATGGCTTAACCGTTTGTCGCTTCCGCTCAACCGCCTATCGCGTAACAGCCCTTGCCGATCGCAGCGGCAGCGCTTAATCACTCGGTTAAGTCAGAGGAGCCGCAGCCCGTGTTTTTCAATTTCGTCGACGAGTTGCGTGCCGCAGGCATTCAAGCCAGCTTCAAGGAGCACCTTGTCCTGCTCGAAGCGCTGGACAAGGACGTGATCGAGCAGACACCGGAAGCATTCTACTACCTTAGCCGCGCGACCTTCGTGAAGGATGAAGGTCTGCTCGACCGCTTCGACCAGGTGTTCAACAAGGTCTTCAAGGGCCTGCTCACCGATTACGGCCAGCGCCCGGTCGACATCCCCGAGGACTGGCTCAAGGCCGTGGCCGAAAAGTTCCTGTCCGAAGAAGAGATGGAGAAGATCAAGTCCCTCGGCTCGTGGGAGGAGATCATGGAGACGCTCAAGAAGCGTCTCGAAGAGCAGGAGAAGCGCCATCAGGGCGGCAACAAGTGGATCGGCACGGGCGGCACCAGCCCGTTCGGCAATTCCGGCTACAACCCGGAAGGCGTCCGCATCGGCGGCGAGAGCAAGCACAAGCGCGCGGTAAAGGTCTGGGAAAAGCGCGAATTCGCAAATCTCGACAACACTCGCGAACTCGGCACGCGCAACATCAAGATCGCCTTGCGCCGCCTGCGCCGCTTCGCCCGCGAAGGGGCAGCAGACGAGCTCGATCTCGACGGCACGATCGAAGGCACGGCGCGCCAAGGCTGGCTGGACATCCGGATGCGGCCGGAAAAGCGCAACGCGGTCAAGCTCTTGCTGTTCCTCGATGTCGGCGGATCGATGGACCCGTTCATCAAGCTGGTCGAGGAACTGTTCAGCGCGGCAACCGCAGAATTCAAGAACATGGAGTTCTTCTACTTCCACAATTGCCTGTATGAAGGCGTGTGGAAGGACAACAAGCGCCGCTGGTCGGAACGCACCAAGACCTGGGACATCCTCCACAAGTTCGGCCACGATTACAAAGTGGTGTTCGTTGGCGACGCGGCAATGAGCCCCTACGAGATCAGCCATCCCGGCGGCAGCGTCGAGCATTTCAACGAGGAATCGGGCGCGGTGTGGATGCATCGCGTGGCGCAGACCTACCCCGCCACGGTCTGGCTCAATCCGGTGCCGGAAAAGCAGTGGACGTATTCGCAGTCGACCAAGATGATCAAGGACCTGATCGGCGGCAGCATGTACCCCCTGACTCTCGAGGGACTCGACGGGGCCATGCGCGAACTCACTCGCAAGAAACACTGACTCCGGGGGGCAGGCAATGGGCAAGACGATCCTCGCGCAACGGACGGCAGAGGGTCGACACGACCTGCTGCTGAATCGACCTGACAAGTTCAATGCCCTGTCGCAGGCCGTCCTCGCCGAACTGCTGGCCGAACTTTCGGACATCGCGAGCGACAATGAAGCGCGCGTCGTGGTCCTTGCCGGAGCGGGAAAGGCCTTCTGTGCCGGACATGATCTTGCCGAGATGCAGGCTGACCGCAATCTCGACGCCTACCACAGGCTTTTTGCTGCCTGTACCGACGTGATGGAGGCGATTGCTGCTCTCCCTGTTCCCGTCATTGCCAAGGTCCATGGCGTTGCCACCGCCGCAGGTTGCCAATTGGTCGGCGCCTGCGACCTTGCCGTCGCTTCCGAAGACGCGCGCTTTGCTGTTTCAGGAATCAACGTCGGCTTGTTCTGCTCAACCCCTGCCGTGGAGCTCAGTCGGAATGTGCCTGCAAAGCGTGCTTTCGAGATGCTGGTGACCGGGAAATTCATCGATGCCCGCACCGCCGCCGACTGGGGCCTTGTCAATACCGTCGCTCCGGCCGAGGCGCTTGATGCCGCAACCGATGATCTCGTCGCCACGATACTCGCCAAGAACCCCGATGCGATCCGCCGTGGCAAAAAGCTTTTCAACACCCAGCGCGAGTGCTCCCGCTCCGAAGCATATGCTCTCGCTTGCGAAGTCATGGCGCAGAACATGATGGACGAAAACACCGACGAGGGGATCAATGCCTTTCTGGAAAGGCGTGCTCCAGTCTGGCGGACGGCCTGACGGATAGAAACAGTTCATATTCTCGGCAATTAGTATTGTCCGTTCCAGAAACCCCGCTAGTCATCAGCTGACGTTGGGGGGATTGCCATGAATTTGAAGAATGCTCTTGCCGGGCTCACGGCTATATCGCTTGTGCTGCAGCCCATCACAGCATTCGCAGCAGACCAACCGACACCAGCTCCAACTGCTCCAGTTCCTGCTGCCCCAATTCCTAATGGCAAAGCTCCCGCCGGTCCATCGGCCTTTGTCCGCTGCGACGGCTTCCCGAACAAGGCCTCTACCTTGGGCACGGTTGCCCGGCTTGTGGCGATCACTGCCGTGATCGGTCTGCTCCTTCCTCCGCGCGAAGGCTATGATCCCAAGAAACGCGCCAACGGTGTGGACGGCATCAAGGCTTGTGACGAAGCCCTTTCCGGTCCCGAGCCTGCAAAGGACGGCGGTCGGCGCATCGAGCTGATCTTCGGTCGTGCAATTCACCGGATGGAAATGCAGGACTGGGACCGCGCCATTGCCGACATCCGCTCGGTCACGACGGACCAGCCCGATCTCACTGCCACGCTTGCCTACAAGCAAAGCCTGGGCCTCACCGCGATCGAGCTGCAGGCCATGGCGCTGACCGGCAAGGGCGATTACGCAGGCGCCCACGCACTCGGCCTTGAGCTGGCCAATCAGGCGCCCTTCGATATCAAGGCCCAACTCTCCGCGATGCAATATCTCGCGATCGCCAGGGCTTACGGTAGTGCCGAAGCGGCTGTTTTCGATCAGGCGGTGCGTGTCTACCCGCTCGCCGTGCTCGAACGCGCTGCAGCACGGGCCGTCGATGGACGTTTTCTTGAAGCAGCGTCCGACTACAAGGCCTTTGCCGATCTTCTCGGCACCGTTCCCAAGGTACGCGGCTATTCCTCGCTGGCACGCGCCGCTGTCGCGTACCGTCTCGGCGGGAACGTGGCAGAGGGCGATCGACTGATGAAACTGGCACTCGCCGCAGCAGAAGCCGACACGGCCCAGGGCAAGACTGACTCACCGGTAACTGCAACAAACGAAGCCAATGACCTCTACGCCATCGTTGTGGCGCTCGATTCCGGACAGGGCATGCGCGCCCGCACGCTGTTTTCCGCGCGTTCGCGCTGGCCGACGATCAACGCCGGGCTGGTTGCCGGAGTGGCCCGAAAGCTGGAGACGGTGGGCACACCTGCGGAACGCGCCAACACGCCAATTCCGACAGCCAAGGAGGTTCTGGCAGCGGAGGAGACACGCATCGCCGCCCAGATAAACAATACCGGCGATGACAATTCCGATCGGTTCGACACTTTCCGTCCTGCCTTCGCCCAGACCGAATTCGCCAAGTTCGCCGCGAACGTATGGAAGACGGACAAATCGAAATACGTGACCACGCCGAAGACCGACATCGAGTATGGCGAGTTTGTCGACACTTCGCGCAATGGCACCGGTACACCCGGCACCTATGCCTTGCTCCTGCATCTTGCACTGCTGACCAAAGCCCGGGGGCATAGCCACTTCATGCTCATGCCTGCCCAGACCTCGCTCTATCGCGCCAGATTCCGCACCGGCACGCCAGGTGACGGAAAAGTCTTTGCGGAAATGGCATTCGAGCCCGAGGCGGTCATTGCCTCGCTGGCGCCGCTGATCCCTCAGCCCCTCAAGAAGTGACGGCCTGAGGAAGCGAGAGCTTTGACATCGAGGGCGGGACCTACCATCTGACCCTCGCGCAAATCGCGTATTGCGCGACAGGTCGAGGGCAGCCCAGTGTCCGGCAAGAGGTTCGGATCTTCCGGAGACAAAGGACCAATGCCCTTGAAGTTTGCAGCAGTCTGTCTGGCGGTTTCGGCACTATCGCCCACAATCGTGGCGTCGCCAGTGCTCGCCGCCGAGAACGGCAAGGCCCAGCTGCCCCTCGTTCCCGCCGAGTTCGGCGTGCCTACCCTCGTCGAAGCGCCAGACTTCAAGCTGGTTCCGCTTGGTCCCGAACTCGTGAAAATCGACTATGATGCCTACATGTCGTCGATCGACCATTTGCAGAAGACCTTCACGCGCAGCACGTCGTGGCCTCATGCCGGGATAACCGACGCCGAGGCGATGGCCGACATGCAGACCGAGCAGGCCCGTTTTGCCCAGCGCAAATCATTTGCCTATGCCGTGTTGACGCCTGACGGCAAGCGCGAGCGGGGCTGTGTCTATGTGCAGCCAAGCCCGGTCGCAGGTTACGATGCCGTGGTCCTGATGTGGGTAACCAAGGCAGAGCATGACGCCGGCTTCGACAAGGAGCTGCAGGCGTGGGTAATGCAGTGGATTGCCAGCGAATGGCCGTTCAGGAAGGTAGCCTACCCCGGTCGCACCATCGGCTGGGACAAATGGGACGCGCTTGTTCCTACAAAGGCACATTAGGGCCGCCAGCGAAATTCTTGACTCCCACCCCGCATCTGCCAGCCTTGCGCGGGTGTTCGATCAACGGGGGCGATCGTGTCAGGGCATACCGTGGAAGAGCGCAAGCTAGCCCGACGCGCAGTGATTGCCGCCACAACCGGCAATGCGCTGGAATTCTACGATTTCATCACCTTCAGCTTTTTCGCGATCCAGATCGGCAAGGTATTCTTCCCTTCGGAAGATCCGTTTGTCAGCCTGATGGCCTCGTTGGCGACTTTCGGCGTCGGCTTTATTGGTCGCCCGCTTGGCGCATGGGCGATCGGCGCATGGGCAGATCGGCACGGACGCAAGCCGGCGATGCTCATGAGTATGACCCTGATGGGCGTATCGGTCGCGGTCCTCGCGCTCACGCCGTCCTATGCCGCCATCGGTGCCGTTGCGCCAGTGGTCGTGGTGCTGGCGCGCCTGCTGCAGGGTTTTGCTTTGGGCGGCGAAGTGGGCTCGGCCACGACCTACATGCTCGAAACCGCGCAGGATCATCGGCGTGGCTGGTCGATCAGTTGGCAAGGGGCGAGCCAGGCCATCGCATCATCGGCCGGATCGCTGGTCGGCCTCTGCCTCAGCCTTGCCCTCACGCCTGACCAGTTGACTGCCTGGGGCTGGCGAGTGGCCCTGCTGCTGGGCACGGTGATAGTGCCGTTCTCGCTGTGGATCCGCCGGTCCCTGCCTGAAACGATCCATGCGCCGGACCACCTGCCCACCGGTCACGTTCCTGCCGGAGTCTGGCGCACCGTCATTCTCGGGATGATGATGATCTCGGGCGCGACCATCGCCACCTACCTGTTCAACTACATGGCGACCTATGGCCAGAACACTCTGGGCTATTCTGCCAGCATCTCGCTGGGCAGCACGCTGGCGGTAAATGTCGCGCGGTTCTTCGCGATCCTGCTCGGCGGCTGGATGAGCGACCGGTTCGGGCGGCGACCGCTGATGATCTGGCCGACATTGGCGTTCACGCTGGCGATCGTGCCAGCTTACATAACTCTGACCAATGCGCATGATCGGGCGATGTTCCTCGCGGTCAACGGCTTGCTTGCATTCGTCTCGACCCTGCCGAGCGGTGCCGTCTATGCCGCAATTGCCGAAAGCCTGCCCAAGGCAAGCCGCGCCCGCACCTTCGCACTGGTATATGCCCTGCCCGTCACGTTCCTGGGCGGATCGACGCAGTTGGTGATCACCTGGCTGCTGAAGATCACCGGAAATCCGATGGCCGTCGCCTGGTACATGGTCTCGGCCGCCGCCGTGGCCCTTCTGGCAATGGCCTTGATGCACGAAAGCGCCCCGCGGCGGACACAGGCAGCCTCAGCCTGAGGTTCGTCAGTAAAGCAGGAAGCGCGCCCGCTCTTCGATCCACGCCGTCTCATCGGCTCTCGCCAAGGTGTCGAGATCGTCCGCAGTGCTGGCCGCATCGTCCACCCACTCGCGCAGCGCAGTGCCGCCGTTGATCACGTCGATCGCCAGCTTGTCGAAAACGTACTCGTAAGGAAAATCGCGCCAGATCGGGTAATCCGGATAGAGCCTGCGGATGGCCTTGAAGGCCAGCGCCTGCAGCCGCCACGGACGGAACGCGTGGTGGTCGTAAAACGCGCCCTCGGCATGGATCATCAGCGCATTGCAAAGTGTTTTCGCATGCTTGTGGAAGGTCGGCTCGAACCAGCATTCGCGGATGGCGCATCCCTCCATCCATTGCGGCGCGAAGCTGCGCATTTCGGCAAGGACAGCCTTGGCGTCAACGTCGGGCGCCCCGAACAGCACTTCCAGCGGGCGCGTCGTGCCACGCCCTTCGGACAAGGTCGCGCCCTCGATCATCACGGTCCCGGCATAGGCTCGCGCCATGTTGAGACTGGCGGCGTTGGGCGAAGGGTTTATCCAGATCCTCCTCTGCGGCCAACCGAAGCCGGGCCCTTCAGGCTCCCAGCCCTCCATGCTGATCACGCGGTAGTCGACGTCGAGCTTGAAGTGCTCCACGAACCATGCGCCCATCTCGCCCAGCGTCATTCCATGCCGCATCGGCATCGGGCCTGCACCAACGAAGCTCTCCCAGCCCGGCAGCAGCGTGGTGCCTTCGACAGGGCGGCCCGCGGGATTGGGCCGGTCAAGCACCCATACCGCCTTGCCGGTTCCGCCATTCCTGTTGGACTCGGACGCGGCCTCAAGCAGATAGAGCAGCGTGGTAACGAAGGTGTAGATGCGGCAGCCGAGGTCCTGCAGGTCGAACAGGAACACCTCCGCAGTGTCCATCATTGCTGCGGTCGGCCGGCGCACCTCGCCATATAGGCTGAACACGGGGATGCCGTAGATCGGGTCCAGCTCGTCGGCGGTCTCGACCATGTTGTCCTGCTTGTCGCCCTTGAGGCCATGCTGCGGGCCAAGGGCGGACGTGATGTTGATGCCGCCGGCGATCAGCGCATCGAGCGAATGGACCAGGCCTTCGGTGACCGAGGCCGGATGGGCCACCAGCGCGACGCGCTTTCCTTCGAGTGGCTTCCTCAGGGCGGGGTCGGCAAGCAGCCGGTCGATACCGAATTTCATGGCTGGTGCGGTGCCTCAAGGCGGCTCGCGAAGCAAGACTCGTGATGGAAGTCTGGCCGGTCTTCACGGTGGGCCATCGCCCAGTATGACTTGTGCCCGCCCTCTTCCTCGATCACCGCAGTCAACCCGTACACGAAAGGAAGCGCGGGCAAGGCCGCCGTGGGCAGCGCGACGTCGAAGATCAGCACTGACTGCCCCCGGCGCGGCGTGCAGACCGGTGGACGAGGCATCGCACGCTCAACCATCCCCTCGCGATAGCCGCAAAAATCATAGGCCGCCCATGCCTGCGAGGGCGAGAAGTTGAACTCGACATAGTCGTCGCGATGCCGAGGCCTCACGAAGAGCTCGAAGCACGTCGTCTGCCAAAGGCCATCAGCCCGGACCTTGCCTGCAAACGGTGGCAACACGATGCGCCCTGCGCCCTCCACCCGCCAGCGCAAGCTCAACCACCGCGGCTCGAACGCAAGTATCCGCGCGCAAAGTCCGGTAACGCCAAGCGGCGGCGTCGTGGGGTGATGCACAAGCTCGAACGTTTCCAAGCGCTGTTCTCCGTGCTAGGCGCGCCGCCACAGGAAAGAAGGCTCCGATGACCCAGTACCAATCCACCCTCCTCCGCCTGCTTGACGAGCGCGGCTACATTCATCAGCTGACCGATGCCGAAGGGCTCGACAAGCTGGCCAGCGAGGGCGTGGTGCCGGGCTATATCGGCTTTGACGCCACTGCGCCATCGCTCCACGTCGGCAGCCTCGTGCAGATCATGATGCTGCGCCGCCTCCAGCAGGCCGGGCACAAGCCGGTGGTGCTGATGGGCGGCGGCACGACCCGTATCGGCGACCCGACGGGACGGGACGAGAGCCGCAAGATGCTGTCGGACCAGACGATCGAGGACAACATTGCCTCGATCTTCACGGTGTTCTCAAAGCTCCTGAAGTTCGGCGATGGACCTACCGACGCCGTGATGGTCAACAATCACGATTGGCTGGGCAAGCTGGGCTACATCGAGTTGCTCCAGGAAGTCGGCACGCACTTCACGGTCAATCGCATGCTCACGTTCGATTCGGTCAAGCTGCGGCTCGAGCGCGAACAGCCGATGACCTTCCTCGAATTCAACTACATGATCCTGCAGGGCTACGATTTCCGCCATCTCAACAAGGCGATGGGCGTGCGCCTGCAGATGGGCGGCTCGGACCAGTGGGGCAATATCGTCAACGGCATCGAACTCACCCGCCGCAAGGATGGCAAGGAAGTCTTCGGTCTGACGACGCTGCTGCTCACCACCGCCGATGGCAAGAAGATGGGCAAGACTGCGGCCGGCGCGGTGTGGCTCAACGAGGACGCGCTGCCCGCGTGGGATTTCTGGCAGTTCTGGCGCAACACGGATGACCGCGATGTCGGCAAGTTCCTGCGCCTGTTCACAGATCTCCCTCTCGACGAGATCAAGCGGCTCGAGGCCCTGGAAGGTAGCGAGATCAATGCCGCGAAAGTCGTTCTGGCCAACGAGGTAACCCGGCTTGTGCGTGGCGAAGAAGCCGCCAAGGCGGCCGAAGCCACCGCCTCGGCGACCTTCGCTGGCGGCGGGCTCGGTCAGGACCTGCCCGTTTTCGAATCAGCCGAAGGCAGCATCGGAATCATCGACGCGCTTGTCGGGCTTGGCTTTGCAGCCAGTAGAGGGGAAGCGAAGCGCCTTGTGGCCGGCGGCGGAGCAAAAGTTGCGGGCGAACCGGTCACCGACGAAAGCTTTCGCATTGCCCTGTCCTCCGAAGAGATCCGCATCTCGTCGGGCAAGAAGAAGCACGGCATCCTTCGGCGCGCCTGACATGCGTGCTCTCGTCAATCTTACGTGATCCATAACGGCAGAGGCCTGCCGGTTCCGGCAAGCCTCTGCCGCAGCTTTACGAATTGTTCGCCATTTCGGTCCTATATCCTTCGGCATAGTCACTCATGCGCCAGGAGGAACGATGCGCGGCGGAGCCCAGCTTTCAGTCACCGATCTGCGTCGTTCCACCCGGCACCCGGTCAATTTGCCCGTGATCGGGGAACATCGCGCACGGGGCGACATCATGCTGCAGTTCGCCAATATCTCGACAACCGGGTTCATGGCCAATGGCTGCGGCGATCTTGGCCGAGGAGAACGCGTTACAGTGCGGCTGCCGGTCATCGGACGCATTGAGGCCTTTCTCGTGTGGACCGACGGCGATCGTGCCGGTTTCCAGTTCGAGCGAATCATCCGCCTTGATGATTTCAACAAGCTCATCCGCGCCATCCAGCCCGGACCCCGGTCGCGCAGTCAGGGCTGACGCTCCGCGCATGGTCCTTGCCGCAGCCCAGTTGCTGCGCCAGCCCCAAATTTTGCTTTCTTGGCATCGTCCCGGTCGGCTGGCATTGCACCGGCCGTGACCACAGCTCCTCCTGATTCCCCGACTTCGGCTTCGCCCTCCTCGCCTCTTGCCATTCCCGATTACCGGCGATTCTGGATCGCCCGCTTTTTTTCGGTGCTTGCGACATCGGGAATGGTAGTGATCCTCGGGTACCAGCTTTATGACGTTGCCCGCGGACAATACGGGATGTCGATCGCCGAGGCCGCATTCCAGCTTGGCTTGCTCGGCCTTGCGCAGTTTCTGCCGCTGTTTCTGCTTACTCCCGTAGCCGGAGTTGTCGCCGACCGGTTCGATCGGCGCAACGTTGCGGGGCTTGCGATGTGCATCGACCTGGTTGTCGCCCTGTCACTCGCGCTCTGCACTTATGCCGAGGCCCTGTCGTTACCTTTGCTGTTCGGGCTTGGCGCTCTCCACGGAACCGCGCGCGTCTTTATCGGCCCTGCGCTATCCTCCATTGCACCCAATGTCGTACCTGCAGAACTGATGCCAAAGGCGGTGGCGATCAATTCGATGGCATGGCAGACCGGCTCGGTCGGCGGCCCGGCCATTGCTGGCCTGCTTTTCGCAGGGCACCCGTCCCTGCCCTATTGGTTGTCGACCGGGTTGCTGGCGCTGGGCGCTTTCTGCATCTTTGGCATCCGCAGGATTCCGCCGCCGGAAGGCAACCGCAACGCGCACCCCTTGCGCCAGATTCTCCAGGGCCTCTCGTTCGTGTGGAACGACCGGTTCCTGCTCGGTTGCGTCACGCTCGATCTATTTGCAGTGCTCCTCGGCGGAGCCACCGCACTGCTGCCGGTTTTCGCCCGCGACATTCTCTTCATCGACGGACGACCGGTCGGCGCCGATGGCCTCGGCTTGATGCGGGCAATGCCGGGCCTCGGTGCTGCGCTTGTCGCGTTCGTCCTGGCTCGCAAGCCGATCACGCAGAATGTCGGCAACAAGATGCTGTTGGGCGTCGTGATCTTCGGCCTCTTCACCATCGGCTTCGGACTATCGACGAACTATTACCTGTCGCTGCTGATGCTGGTCGGCATCGGCGCGGGGGATATGGTTTCGGTATTCATCCGTAGCACGCTCGTGCAGTTGCACACCCCGGATGACGTTCGCGGACGTGTCTCCTCCATCTCCGGCCTGGCCATTTCGGCATCCAACGAACTGGGCGAAATGCAATCGGGCGTGGCCGCGGCCCTGATCGGTGCTGTCGGCGCCGTGATCTTCGGCGGCATCAGCGCCATTGCCGTGACGGCGGCGTGGTTTTTCCTTTTCCCGGAACTGAAGAACGCGCGAACCTTTGCAGCGCGGTACAGATAGTCCTAGGCTGTCCCCCAAGACTCCATCCAATCCCTTCACCAAGAGGAGCCAAGCGACATGAGAGCGGATTCCATCCTCGCCACTATCGGCAACACACCGCACGTTCGCCTGTCCCGCCTGTTTCCCGACCACGAGGTATGGGTGAAGAACGAGCGCGCCAATCCCGGCGGCTCGATCAAGGACAGGATCGGCCTTGCCATGATCGAGGCAGCAGAGGCTGATGGCAGCCTCAAGCCCGGCGGCACGATCATCGAGCCGACCTCGGGCAACACTGGTATCGGTCTTGCCATGGCCGCAGCGGTCAAGGGCTACAAGCTGGTCCTCGTCATGCCCGAATCAATGTCGCTCGAACGCCGCAGGCTGATGCTCGCCTATGGCGCCACCTTCGACCTCACCCCGCGTGAAAAGGGCATGAAGGGCGCCATCGAGCGCGCCCGCGAACTCGTCGAATCGACCGAGGGTGCATGGATGCCCCAGCAGTTCGACAATCCTGCCAACGTCGCCGTCCACGTACGGACGACGGCCCAGGAAATCCTCAAGGATTTCGCCAGCGAACCGATCGACGTGCTGATTACCGGAGTCGGCACCGGCGGCCACCTCACCGGCTGCGCCGAGGAGCTGAAGAAGCACTGGCCCTCGATGAAAGCCTACGCGGTCGAGCCGACGCTTTCGCCGGTCATCTCGGGCGGACAGCCGGCCCCTCACCCGATCCAGGGCATCGGCGCCGGTTTCATTCCCGGCAACCTTCACACCAAGTCTATCGACGGAGCCATTACCGTCGATCCGGCCGATGCCAAGGAAATGGCGCGGCAGTGCGCGGCCAAGGAAGGCATCCTCGTCGGCATTTCCTCTGGAGCGACCTTGGCGGCGATTGCCCAGAAGCTTGGAACCCTGCCCGCCGGCAGCCGCGTGCTCGGCTTCAACTATGATACCGGCGAGCGCTATCTTTCGGTTCCGGACTTCCTGCCGGAGTAAGCGCGATGGCGGTCGAACAGGTCGATTACGCAGACGGTGACTTGGCCCTCACCGGCTTTCTGGTGAAGCCTGAGGGGCCGCCCCGCGCAGCCGTGCTGGTCCTGCCGACGATCGCCAACTGCAATGCCCCGATGATCCGCCGCGCCCACATGCTGGCGCAGGCGGGTTGTCTGGCGATGGTCGCCGATTTCTACGGCGTACAGGTCCGCGATTTCGACCACGCGCGTGAACTGGCGGGGCCATTGCGCGCAAGCGTGGAAAGCTACCGCCAGCGCCTGCACGCCGCCCTTGCTGCTCTGACCGGGCGAGCGGAAGCGCAAGGTCTGCCCGTTGCCGCGATCGGCTACTGCATGGGCGGACAGGCCGCACTCGAGTTGGCGCGCGACGGGGCGGAACTCGTCCTGGCCGCCAGCTTCCACGGCCTGCTCGACACGCAGGCCCCCGCCGCACCCGGCGCCGTGAAAGCCCGAATCCTGGTCTGCCATGGCGACGCCGACCCGATGGTTCCGCGCGCGCAAGTCATGGCATTCTGGGAAGAAATGGACGCTGCCGGGGCCAACTGGCACTTCCACAGCTACAGCGGCGTGCGCCACGGCTTCACCGATCCGGGCAGCGACGAGCGGGGCATGGCCGCCATCGGCTATGACGCCAGCGCCGACCGACAGAGCTGGGCTGCGTTGATGGAACTGCTTGACGAAGTCCTGGGCTAGGCCAGACCCCAGTCCCGCACCGCTGCAATGTTGCGCTCGGCAAGGGTTAGCAGCAACCGATCGCCGTGATCGCTCTCCGGCATGGCAAGGATCGCGCCCACCGTGAACTGCAAGGGGACCGGCAAGGCCGTCGCATATTCGGCCCGCGCCTGTTCGAGTCCCCACTCGGGTGCAACCTCCGCCATCGCTGCAACGTGGCGTTCAATCAACGCGGCCTCGCAAGCCCGGCGATCCACAGGCGAAAGTGAACCCGACAAGAAATAGGCAAGGTCGAACATCGGACTGCCGCGCGCGGCAAATTGCCAATCGATCAGCCAGGCGCGTGGGCCCTCTGGCGTATCCTCGAACAGGACATTGTCGACGCGGGGCTCGCCGTGAATTAGCGCGTCCCCCTTCGCCGCAGCTTCGATATGCCCGCGAATGCGCGGCACGAAACTCTCTATTGCGTCGATCAGCGCGGGCTCTGCCCTTCCGGCAAAGCGCCGCTTCCATTCCGTCACAGCGAGCGCGAACCCCTCGGCAGACCGCCCTGCAAGCGCCGCGCGATCAAACAGCCAATCGGCTGCATCCAAGCGCGGATCACCCCAGGTTGCCGAATGCAGCGCTGCGAGTTCGCGCGCCACCGCCCCTGCTTCGGCCACGCTGCAGCCGGCGATCTGGTCTCCCGGACGGGCTCGCTCAGACAGGTCCTCGAGCACGAGATTGATCGTGCGACCGTCTGCGCCGGTCCTGGCCCAATAAGCGCGCGGCGTAGCGAGCGGCGGCACAGTCCCAAGGAACCGGTAGACCTCGCACTCCCGGTGATAGACGCCAAAATCGCCCGCCACGGACACGGCCTGCGGAATGCCCGATGTGATCTTGCAGATGACGGACCCAACCGCATCCGCCGCATTCGCATTGTAGGTTACCGCCGCCCGGATCGTCTGCGACAGATTGCCGTGTCCGATGGGCTTTGTGGCAACGAGGCTCACCCTCGGCGCAGGCACATCTCCATGCTGGAACACCGCCTGCAGCCATGCGGGCGTGATCCCGTCCATCGTGGCAACAAGCGCAGGTTCGGGCAGGTCCTGCGGCACCGAGGCGTCGCCTTCACGCCCCCAGCGACCGGCAACGTAGCTCGAATTCCAGCAGTCGGTGAACTTGCCGTCGACCGCCTTGAACACTTCGATGCCGCAGAGTTCGATCCGCTCACCCTTGCGGGTGTGCATGTTCCAGACCGAGGTTACATAGGTATCGTCGGCATGCAGCACTTCGTGCTCGAAGTACGGCTCAGCCTTTTCGCTCTGCTGACGCACCCGCGCAATCTGGTCCTCGAGCGAAAGCGCCGACACACTGCCGGGATCGTGACGAACAATCGGATCGGCACAGAGCTCTCGAATGAGTTCGGCGTTGCGGTTGTTCCAGACTTCCGTCCAGTAGAGCTCGATAAGCTCCTTGGGGCTGCGCCTGATCATGCCTGTCTCCCATTATCGGCAGAACTAGGCCTCAGCGAGGCGCAGCCCGTCAAGCGAGCCGACTTGTCAGATCACCGCATCAGGCGATGGCGAGCTGCTCCGGCGTCAACGCCATGATCGTATCGCCACCGGCCTCCACCTGGCGGCGCAGCGCCCCGGCTTCGGTGGTATAGCGCGTTGCCCAATGGCGGGCGCAGGTCAGCTTGGCCTCGTAGAACGCCTTGTCTTCGGTGCCATCTGCCAGGGCAGCAGCCGCAACCTTTGCCATGCGCAGCCACATCAGGCCGAGGGACACGATGCCCGTCAACGTCATGTAGGCATAGGCGCCGGCGCCAAGGTTGTTCGGGTTGGCCATGGCGTTCTGCATGAACCACATCGTCGCGGCCTTCAGTTCGCCGTTGGCCTTGGCGAGACGTTCGCCGACGAGCTTTACCGTCTCATCCGAGGACTCTTCGGCACACTCGGCATCGATCAGCGCAAAGAACGCCTGGATCGCGCGCCCGCCGTTCAGCGCCAGCTTGCGCCCGACAAGGTCCATCGCCTGAACGCCATTGGTGCCTTCGTAGATCATCGCAATGCGCGCATCGCGGACAAACTGGTCCATGCCATTCTCGGCAATATAGCCGTGACCGCCCCAGACCTGCTGCATGTCGGTGGCCACCTTGTAGCCCATGTCGGTGCCATAGCCCTTGATCACCGGGGTGAGCAGGCTGATCAGGTCGTCAGCCATCTGGCGCTCCTCTGCCGTCGCCGCCTTGTGCGACAGGTCGACCTGCAGCGCGCCCCACAGGCACAACGCGCGCATGCCCTCGATGAAGGTCTTGGCGTCCATCAGCATGCGGCGCACGTCGGGGTGGACGATGATCGGATCAGCCTTGGCCTGCGGATCCGCCGGCCCCGTCAGAGCGCGGCCCTGGCGTCGGTCAAGCGCATAGGCAAGGCCGTTCTGATAGGCGACTTCGGCCTGCGCCAGCCCTTGCATGCCCACGCCAAGGCGCGCGGCGTTCATCATGATGAACATGGCGGCAAGGCCCTTGTTCTCCTCGCCGACCATCCAGCCCTTCGCCCCGTCATAATTCATGACGCAGGTGGCGTTGCCGTGAATGCCCATCTTTTCCTCGATGGACCCGACCGAGACGCCGTTCTTCTCGCCCAGCGAACCGTCGTCATTGACGATGAACTTTGGGACAATGAACAGTGAAATACCCTTGCTCGATTCCGGGGCACCCGGCGTCTTGGCGAGAACGAGGTGGATGATGTTCTCGGTCAGGTCATGATCGCCCGCCGAGATGAATATCTTGGTGCCGGTGATGGCGTAGGAACCATCGGCCTGCGGTTCGGCGCGGGTGCGGATCATGCCGAGGTCGGTGCCGCAATGCGGCTCGGTCAGGTTCATGGTTCCGAGCCATTCGCCGGTGACCATCTTGGGCAGGTACTTGGCCTGCTGCTCGGGCGAGCCTTTGGCGATGATTGCCGAGATCGCGCCATTGGCAAGGCCGGGGTACATCGCAAATGCCTGGTTGGCCGTGGCAAGGTACTTTTCCATGATGAAGCCCATCACGTGGGGGAGCCCCTGACCGCCGTAGGCTTCGGGCGCGGAGAGCGTCCCCCAACCCCCTTCGACATACTGGCGATAGGCGTCCTTGAAGCCGGTCGGCGTGGTCACGCTGCCGTCGGGATGGCGAGTGCAACCTTCCCTGTCCCCGGAAAGGTTGAGCGGAGCGATGACCTCGGAAACGAAGCGTCCTGCTTCCTCGATGATCGCATCGGTCATATCCGGCGTTGCGCTCTCGAAGCCCGGCAGGTTGCCATAGCTTTCAAGGCGGATCAGTTCGTTGACGACGAAACGGGTGTCGCGGGTCGGCGCGTTGTAGATCGGCATTTGGTCCTGTCCCTTTAAGCGTTCGGCCTTCAGACCGTTGGATCGCGGCCTTCAGACCGCTCCTTGGCGATGACGAGATCGACAAAGCTGGTCAGCTCGTCGATGGTCGCAGCAATGTCCGCCTGTTGGCGACGCAGGTTCTCGATCCGCTCACGACACTTGGCAATCGTGACTCGGCGCTGCTCGGCGCGCCCGTCACCCATGTCGTAAAGATCGATCATGTCGCGAATCTCGGCGAGGCTGAAACCCACGTTCTTGGCGCGCATGATCCAGGCGAGACGCGCGCGGTCCCGCTTGGAATAGATGCGTGACAGCCCGATCCGTTCGGGCGCGATCAGCCCTTCGTCTTCATAGAAGCGCAGTGCACGGGCCGTCACCCCGAACTCGTTGGAAAGATCGGAAATGGTGAACTGGTCACGCTTGAGCGCATCGGGCTGATCGAGATGCCCGGTGTGCTCGTTCTGTGCAGACGGATCGCGAGTCGCTGTGGCGGCATGCTGTGACATGTCGCCAAGCTAACTAACCTTTACGTAAGCGTCAATCGACGATGCGTTGCAACGAGCCTTCCGGAGTAATGCGACGATAGAAGCAGGTCGGCGCCAGCGTGTGACACGCTGGACCCCCCGGTTCGACCCGAAGTTCCAGCGCGTCCTGATCGCAATCCACCCTGATCTCGACGATCTTTAGCACGTGGCCTGAGCTTTCACCCTTCATCCACAGCTTGCCGCGCGAACGTGAGAAGAAGTGCGCAAAGCCGGTCTCGAGCGTCCGCTCCAGCGCCTCGCTATTCATGTGCGCCAGCATCAGTAGAGCCCCGCTCGCATGATCGACGGCGACAGCGGTGAGCAGGCCGTTCGAATCGAATTTCGGCATGAGTTGGTTGCCCTGCTCGCGCAGCCCGGCATCGCATGAAGATGACAAAGTGGGGGTTGCCTTCCTGAAGGTCACTGTGTGTGGCGGTTTTGTTGCACGATAACCACACAATGCTGCAAAAGCCATGGCCGCAGAACAATCTGCTTCCGTCCAAAGCATGAATGGGTGATGAAGACGCAGCGGTTTGAGGGAACCGTCAACTGAACCGCCAGCCCGCAACCGGGCGGCAGTGGACGTAGCGCCAATGTTCAGGGACACTTGATGAGGGGCCGGTTGGCTGCCTCGCAGCAGGCCCAAAGGGGCCGCGCGAAGCGAGACCGGATGGTGAGGGTAAAAGCGGGACGGTCAGGGGGCCGTCGGTATCGCGGTCAACGCGGACGCCGCAAGATTTTCGTCACGAGGGCGCCCGGAACTTCGGTTCCGGGCGTTTCCTTTTGTCGTCGGCATCAGCCCTGCACATCCGGCTCCGGGAGAGCGCGCAGACCATCAAGGGCTTCGTCGAGAACCCGCGAAAAGCAGGCAATCTTCACCTCGGCCACCTTGGCCTTGCGCAGTGCCACCATGCAGGCATCCGTCGTCGCGCCGCTGGTCATTACGTCATCGACCAGCAAGACGCGCGCTCCTGACAAGCGCGAAGCGAGGCGCGGATTGGGCTGGATCGCACCGGTAAGCGCGCGAGCTCGAGCCTTGCGGTTCAGACCGCCAAGTGACGGCGTCGCCCGCGGGCGAAGCAGCCCATCAACCATGAGTCGCTGGCCGGTCAATCTCGCAAGTTCCCGCGCCAGAAGAGCCGACTGGTTGAATCCGCGCCGCATCAGCCGCCAGCGGTGGAGCGGCACCGGCACAACAAGCCATTCTCCTTCAAGTCCGGCGAGCCTTGGCAGAATCATCCGGGCCATCATCGGCACAAGCCCGATTCGCCGTCCATGCTTGAGAGCCAGCACCAGCGCGCGGGACGGCTCGTTATAGAGCGTCGCAGCGGCGATACCGGTGTGCCTGGGTGGCTCTGCCATGCACGGCGCGCAGAGCAGGTCGGCCTCTGCCCCGTGCTGTTCCCCCATCGGGCGTTGACACAGCTTGCAGCAAGTGCCCGACGGGACGACGATCTTGCCCCAGCAGCCCAGGCAAAGCCCCCCATGCGCCGCCACGGGACTGCCACACAGCGGGCAGCGGGGCGGGAACACGAAGTCGACGATCGGCGTCAACACGGCGGAGAACTGCACAGCATACAAAGGCATTGCCGCATCGTCGCACGATTGCCCCTCTTGGCAAGACCGGCGGACACGGGCACTGCCCGGAAATGGCCAGCACTCCCCCCGTTATTTTTGCTCGAAATCGGCGGAATGCCGTCCGCCGCCGCATGGCGCATCTGCAAACGGCTCCGGACGCGCCGCGCTATATCGTCGATGACATGGTCGAGGACGTGATCGAGCGCCTGTCCTTCCTCCGCCACGAACCCCGGCGGGCTCTGGTCATCGGCGACTGGACCGAAGCGATTGGTGCGGCGTTAGGGGCCTCAGGCGCAACTGTTGACCGCCGCGATCCTGCATTGGGAGACGCGCTGGTCGACGAAGAGGCGCCCTACCCTGCCCCTGCCGGGTACGACTTCATCGCCAGCCTCGGCACACTCGATACCGTCAATGATCTGCCCGGCGCGCTGGTGCACCTGCGCCGCGCTCTGGCCGATAGTGGGTTGATGATTGCGTGTTTCCTCGGGGCGGGGTCGCTACCGGCGTTGCGCGCGATCATGCTCGAAGCCGATGGTGACCGCCCTTCCCCGCGCATCCATCCTCAAGTCGACGTGCGCGCTGGCGGGCAGCTGTTGCAGCGGGCTGGTTTCGCCGACCCGGTGATCGACAGCCATCACGTCGACGTACGGTTCAGCTCGTTCGCCGGGATGATCGCTGACTTGCGTGGACAAGGTCTTAGCAACTGCCTTGCCCGACCCGGCGCACCGTTGGGGAAAGCCGCGCTGGCCCGCGCACATGCAGCTTTCGACGCTCGCCGGGATTCCGACGGCAAGGTTAACGAAAGGTTCGAGATTCTGACGCTCAGCGGCTGGGCGAAGGCCCTGCGCCCGCCCAAGTTCTGAGCCGCCCACAAGGCAAGTTCGACGCACCAACGTGGAGTGTTTCCCCGGGGAAACACTCCAGATAGGTTATCAACCCAAAGCCGCCTGGGCCGCCGCGAGCCGTGCAATCGGCACGCGATAGGGGCTTGCCGAGACGTAATCGAGGCCGGTCTTCTCGCAGAACGCGATGGAAGCCGGATCGCCACCATGCTCGCCACAGATACCGAGCTTGATGTCCGGGCGCGTCTTGCGGCCACGTTCTGCTGCCAATTCGACGAGTTGGCCGACGCCTTCAATGTCGAGACTCACGAACGGATCGCGCGGGTAGATGCCCTGGTCGACGTAGGGGTTTAGGAACCGCGCTGCGTCGTCACGGCTGACGCCGAGCGTGGTCTGGGTGAGATCGTTGGTACCGAACGAGAAGAACTTGGCTTCCTCGGCAATCTCGCCTGCCATCAGTGCGGCGCGCGGCAGCTCGATCATGGTGCCGACCATGTATTCCAGCGTCCGCCCCTTCTCGGTGAAAACCTCGAGCGCGACCCGGTCGACCAGTGCGCGCAGGATTTCGAGTTCCTTGCGCGTGGCGACCAGCGGGATCATCACTTCGGGAATCGGTGCATCGCCGCTCCTCTCGGCAACGTCGCAGGCCGCCTCGAAGATGGCGCGGGCCTGCATCTCGTAGATTTCCGGGAAGGTAATGCCGAGGCGGCAACCGCGGTGGCCCAGCATCGGGTTGAATTCGTGGAGTTCGCCCGCGCGGCGCTTGAGATGCTCGACGCCAAGCCCGGTGGCTTCGGCGAGTTCGGCAAACTCGGCATCGGCGTGGGGCAGGAATTCGTGCAGTGGCGGGTCGAGCAGGCGGATCGTGACGGGCAGGCCGGCCATGACCTCGAAGATCGACTGGAAGTCGCTGCGCTGTTCGGGCAGCAGCTTGGCAAGGGCAGCGCGGCGGCCCTTCTCGTCCTCGGCAAGGATCATCTGGCGCACGGCGCTGATGCGGCCTGCTTCGAAGAACATGTGCTCGGTGCGGCACAGACCGATGCCTTCGGCCCCGAACTGGCGCGCGACCTGGCAATCGAGCGGCGTTTCGGCGTTGGTGCGCACCTTCATGCGGCGGTGCTTGTCGGCCCAGGTCATCAGCGTGCCGAAATCACCAACGAGTTCCGGCTCCACCGTCGGCACGAGGCCGGCCATGACATCGCCGTTCGAGCCATCGAGAGTGATGACATCGCCCTCCTTGACCTCGCAATTGCCGATCTTCGCTGTCCGGCTGGCCATGTCAATCGACACGCCCGACGCGCCCGAGACGCAAGGGCGGCCCATGCCACGCGCGACCACGGCGGCGTGGCTGGTCATCCCGCCGCGTGCGGTGAGAATGCCCTTGGCAGCGTGCATGCCGTGGATGTCTTCGGGCGAAGTCTCGACGCGGACGAGGATCACCGCGTCACCACGCTCGGCGCGGGCTTGCGCGGTATCGGCGTCGAACACGACCGCGCCCGAAGCCGCGCCCGGTGATGCCGGCAGGCCCTTGGTCAGCACGTCGCGCTGCGCCTTGGGATCGAGCGTGGGGTGCAGAAGCTGATCGAGCGCCATCGGATCGATGCGCTTGATTGCGGTGGCTTCATCGATGAGGCCTTCGGCTACCATGTCGACCGCCATCTTGAGCGCGGCCTTGGCGGTGCGCTTGCCCGAGCGGGTTTGCAGCATCCACAGCTTGCCCTGCTCGACGGTGAATTCGATATCCTGCATGTCACGATAGTGCTTTTCGAGCAGCTCGAACACGGCGGCGAGCTCGGCATAGGCGCCGGGCATCGCCTCTTCCATCGACAGCGGCTTGGCGCCTGCCCGCTCACGTGCGGCGCGCGTCAGGTACTGCGGCGTGCGGATGCCGGCGACGACGTCTTCGCCCTGGGCATTGACCAGCCATTCGCCGTAATAGGCCTTCTCGCCGGTCGCCGGGTCGCGGGTGAAAGCAACGCCGGTGGCCGAAGTATCGCCCATGTTGCCGAAGACCATCGCCTGCACGTTGACGGCGGTGCCCCAGTCATGCGGAATGTCGTTGAGCTTGCGGTAGACCTTGGCGCGATCGGACTCCCAGCTGTCGAACACGGCGCCGATGGCGCCCCACAGCTGTTCGTGCACGTCCTGCGGAAACGGGCGGCCGAGCTGGTCTTCAACGATAGCCTTGTATTCGCCGACGAGCGCCTGCCAGTGTTGAGCACCAAGCTCAACATCGTTGAAGAAGCCGTTGTCTTCCTTGATGATTTCCAGTGCGTCCTCGAAGCGGTGATGGTCGAGGCCAAGCACCACGTCGGAATACATCTGTATGAAACGGCGGTAGCTGTCCCAAGCGAAACGTGGATCGCCCGAACCGGCGGCGAGACCTTCAACGGTCTGGTCATTGAGGCCGAGGTTGAGGACGGTGTCCATCATGCCCGGCATCGAGACGCGCGCGCCCGAGCGGACCGAAACGAGCAGCGGGTTCGACGCATCGCCGAAGGTGCGGCCGGTGGCCTTCTCGATATGCGCAACGCCGTTGGCGACACCTGCTCGCAAGGCATCGTCAAAGGTCTTGCCGCTGGCGTTGTAGGCGGTGCACACTTCGGTGCTGATGGTGAAACCCGGGGGCACCGGCAGGCCGATCCCGGCCATTTCCGCAAGGTTCGATCCCTTGCCGCCGACGATGGTCTTGTCCTTGGCCCGCGCGTCCGAAGACGATGCGCCGCCGCCGAAGTGGAATACGTATGCGCTCATGCCGCCAACGAGGCTCCCTGCGTAAGTCTGTTCTTGCCGGAACGGGCCCGGAGTCGGCCCGCTCTTAGCCTTCTATGCGTGAAAAGTCCGCAACTTTGTGCACTGCAGCACGGAAGCGGTCAAGCAAAGCCAAGCGACTGGAACGCTTGTTAGCGTCCGCATCATTGACCGTAACCTGATCAAAAAACGCATCGATGGGCGCGCGCAGGCTGGCCAATGCCGCCATAGCCGCGGTAAAGTCTTCGGCCGCAACGGCGCCTGCTGCCTGCGGTTCCGCAGAATTGAGCGCATCGACCAGCGCCTGTTCGGCAGGTTCGCGGGTGTAGTTGCATTCGGGGTGCGAGAACTGCGCAGCGACGCCCTTGAGCGCGGGGTCGTCAACCAGCACAAGCGGGTCTTCCTCGCCGGTCGGCGGGACGACGCCCTCGCCTTCGGACCCGGCGTTGGGGTTGGTGGCGAAGCCTTCCTTCTTGAGGATGTTGGCCGCGCGCTTGTAGCCCGCGAGCAGGTTGGTGCCGTCCTCGGTGCCGACGAAGGACTGCAGCGCGTGGACGCGGGCGAGCAGGCGGACAAGATCGTCCTCGCCGCCGAGGGCGAAGACCGCGTCGATCAGGTCATGGCGAACGCCTGCTTCGCGTTGCTGGACCTTGAGGCGGTCGGCGAAGAAGGCGAGGAGTTCGCTATCGATTGTTGAAGACCGAGCAATGGATTCAGCCTCGAATTCACTTCTTTCCGCTTCAATCGTATCAGCAACGGCAAACTCATCCGTAACTCCAGCCAAGTCCGCGACAGCCACCTCAAATGCGCGACGGAGGTCTCCAATACGAGGGTTTTCCAAACCTATGACCGCTTCAAAGGCTGTTTGGCTAAGGCTAAATCGCAAAGAATTGCGTTCAATCAGCGCGATCACCGCCAACGATGCGCGGCGCAGAGCAAAAGGATCTTTTGAGCCTGAGGGCCGAAGGTCATGTGCGAAAAAGCCAACCAGCGTATCCAGCTTGTCCGCCAGCGCAACGGCCACAGTCACCGGCGCAATCGGCACGTCATCGCCCTGCCCGACCGGTTTGTAGTGATCGCGGATGGCGTCGGCCACGGCATCAGGCAGGCCTTCGGCGCGCGCGTAGTAGCCGCCCATCAGGCCCTGGAGTTCGGGGAATTCGCCGACCATCTCGGTGACAAGATCGGCCTTGCACAGCCGGGCGGCGAGTTCGGCCTGGTCTGCCAACTCTTGCTGCGTCCCCGCGAAGGCGGGGACCTCGTGAGGTTGTGCGCTGCTGCCCGAGGCCCCCGCCTTCGCGGGGGAGCCGGTGTTTCCTTGTGGCGTTACTATGCCTTCTTCCACCAGCCAGCGGGCCAGCTTGGCGACGCGTTCGACCTTGTCGGCCACCGTCCCCAGTTTTTCGTGGAAGGTGATGCGCGACAGCTTCTGCGCCTGCTCGGCCAGCGGCTTCTTCTTGTCCTGCTCCCAGAAGAAGCGGGCATCGGAGAGACGCGCAGCCAGCACCTTGCGGTTGCCGTCGACGATGGCGGTGCCGCCGTCCTTGGCCTCGATATTGGCGGTGCAGACGAAGGCGTTGGCGAGCTTGCCAGCAGCGTCGCGGCAGATGAAGTACTTCTGGTTGACGCGCGCGGTGAGCTGGATGACTTCGGGCGGCACGTCGAGGAACGCCTCGTCGAAGCGGCCGAGCAGCGGGACCGGCCATTCGGTGAGGCCGGCGTTCTCGATCACCAGACCTTCGTCCTCGACCAGCACGAGACCGGCGGCCTCAGCTGCGGCCTTGGCCTTTTCGCGCACCATCGCCTCGCGCTCGACATGGTCGACGATGACGTGGCAGGCGCGCAGCTTTTCGGCGTAGTCACTCGCGCCACCAATGGTAATCTCGCCAGCGTGGTGGAAGCGGTGGCCAAGCGTCGCGTAGCCCGACTTCACCCCGCCGATCTCGCACTCGACCAGATCCTCACCCAGGATGGCAACGATGCCGGAGAGCGGGCGCACCCAGCGCAAGCTTTCGGTGGAGAGCGAGGCTGCGCCCCAGCGCTGGCTCTTGGGCCAGGGGAAGGCGCGGATGATGGCGGGGATGGCTTCGGCGAGCACGTCCCTGGTGGCGCGGCCGGGCTTTTCGGTGATGGCGAACCAGACGCCATCGCGCTCGGTCAACTGGCCACGGGTGAGGCCGGTCTTGCGCAGGAAGCCTTCGAGGGCCTGTTCGGGGGCGGAAGTCTTCGGGCCCTTGGTTTCCTCGAACACGGCCTCGGTTGCCAGCGGCAGGTCGCGGGCGATGAGGGCGAGACGGCGCGGGGTGGACCAGACGGTGATCTCGCCAGCCTTGAGGCCGGCAGCGTCAAGCTGCTTGCGGAACAGCTTTTCGAGATCGGCGCGGGCGCCTGCCTGCATGCGGGCCGGGATTTCTTCCGAGCGCAGTTCGAGGAGGAAATCGCTCACTTGCTCCACTCCGGATACTTGGCCGCCCACTGATCGGCGTTCTTTTCCATGTAGGCCTCGCAGGAACCACGCGCGAGATCGCGGACGCGGCCCATGTAGCTGGCGCGCTCCTGCACCGAGATCACGCCGCGTGCCTGCAGCAGGTTGAACAGGTGGCTAGCCTCGATCGCCTGCTCGTAGGCGGCGATGGGCACGCCGGCCTCGAGGCTGCGGAGGCATTCGGCCTCGGCACGGCGGAACCCTTCAAACAGGCTGTCGGTATCGGCGACCTCGAAGTTCCACTTCGACATCTGCTTCTCGTTCTCGAGAAACACCTCGCCATAGGTGACGCCGTGGCTGTTGAACTTCAGGTCATAGACGTTGTCGACGCCCTGGATGTACATGGCGAGGCGTTCCAGGCCGTAGGTCAGTTCGCCGGCGACGGGCTTGCAATCAAAGCCGCCCATCTGCTGGAAGTAGGTGAACTGGGTGACTTCCATGCCATCACACCAGACTTCCCAGCCGAGGCCCCAAGCGCCCAATGTGGGAGATTCCCAGTCGTCTTCCACGAAGCGGATATCGTGGACCAGCGGGTCGATGCCGATCTCGACGAGGCTCTGCAGGTAGAGTTCCTGCAGGTTTTCGGGGCTTGGCTTCAGGATAACTTGATACTGGTAATAGTGCTGCAGGCGATTGGGGTTCTCGCCATAGCGTCCGTCAGTCGGGCGGCGGCAGGGCTGCACGAAAGCGGCGTTCCACGGTTCCGGCCCAAGCGCGCGCAGTGTGGTGGCGGTGTGGAAGGTCCCTGCCCCCATCCGCATGTCATAAGGCTGGAGGATCAGGCAGCCCTGTTCGCTCCAGAAAGCATGAAGGCGCAGGATCATGTCCTGCAGGCTGAGGGGCGTTGTAGCAGTATCGGCCATGGTCGCGCGGCTTTGGCCGATGCGCCCGGCAAATTCAACCGGCAAGCGCGGTTTTCGCCACCATGTCAGGTATTCTTGACATAGTCAGAAAATCGCGACATATTGTCAGCATAACCTGACATATGGACAGGTCCGCATGACATGAACAACCGATTGAGAGTTTTGCGCGCCGAGCGACAGTGGAGCCAGGCCGATCTTGCCCTGAAACTCGACGTGTCCCGCCAAGCGGTGAACGCGATCGAGACGGGCAAGCACGATCCTTCGCTTCCCCTCGCCTTTCGCATCGCGCGCCTGTTCCAGCTTCGTATCGAGGAGATCTTCGATGATGGTTTCCAACATGACTGACGACCAGCCCGCCATGAGCCTCGGCAAGCTTGCCTTGCACATGTTTGGCGCGACGATGGCGGCGGTGTTCTTCTCCGGCGCTGCGGCGGGCCTTATTGGTGCGCTTGGCAAGGAAGAACAGGTCAAGCCGATCGGATGGGTCATCATGGGCGTGTTTGCTGCCCTGACGCTCGCCGCATTATGGTTCGCATGGGTCAGCGCGCGCCGTTACTAGCGCGAGAACGGTCCGCTTTCGCCCCGTGCCCGCCGCGCCACGATCAGCGCTGTGGTCGCAGGCGGACTCGGCCTCGTCATGGGGGCGTGGATGAGTATTGCCGGCGACGCACCGGGACAGCCGTTCGACGTGGCCAATGCCCCCCTTCCCGCAGGCGTTGCCGCCGCACTTATCGCGGTCATCGTGCTCGTCATCACACCCGTCACGTGGTTCTGGCATCGCAATATCGACGAGCACGAAGAGCAATCCTACCGTACCGGGGCCTTGGTCGGGCTCTACTTCTATAGCGCAGTGGCGCCGATCTGGTGGCTGGGCCATCGCGGCGGGTTTCTGCCGGCAGTTGACGGCATGACGGTCTACCTTGCCACGATGGCGGTATGGGGCGTGGTCTGGTTCCGCCAGCGCCACCTCTGACGCCACCCCTTCAAACCTTCATTCCCCTGCAACCTGTTTGCGGGCACAAGGAGCCTGATGATGAAACGCGCCTATCGTACATTCGCCGCCACGGTTGCCCTGGCCGTCTTCGCCTTTGCCGGAGCGGTCCACGCCGAGGCGCCTGCTGCCAAGCCTGCTGCGGAGGCACCCGCGCCGAGGCAGTTGAAGCCTGCGCTGTGGAAGGTGGCGGACGCCGACACGACGATCTACCTGTTCGGCACGATCCATGCGTTGCCAAAGGGTCTTGTCTGGCTTGACGGGCCAGTGGGACAGGCGCTCAACGGGTCAGCCGAACTCATTACCGAGATTCCGGAAGTGCCGGCGGCAGAGCAGCAGAAAACGGTGATGGCTGTCGGCCTGCTCAAGGGCGAGACGCTGCGTTCGCTGATGCCTGATGCAGATCGCGTAGCTTATGAGGCGCTGCTGGCGAAGCTCAAGATTCCGGCGGAGGCGTTCGATCCGCTCGAACCTTGGCTGGCCGGAATCACCTTGGGCGTCATGCCCTATGCCATGGCCGGATATGGGGCCGACAGCGGCGTGGAAGCAGTCCTGCGCAAGGCCGCTTTGGCCAAGGGCAAGAAGCTCGGCGCACTGGAGACGGTCGAATACCAGCTGGGCCTGTTCGACCAGTTGCCGCGCGAGGCGCAGCTCAAGTTCCTTGGTGAAGCGGTGCGGGATTTCGACAAGAGCTTTGCCATCATCGGCACGATGACTGATGAATGGGGTTCGGGCGATCCGGATGGGCTCGGCAAGCTGATCAACGAGAACATGGACGATCCGGAACTGGCCGAGACACTGCTCTACCAGCGCAACCGCAACTGGGCTGCTTGGATCGCCCGGCGGCTCGACCAGCCCGGCACGGTGTTCATCGCGGTGGGCGCAGGGCATCTGGCCGGCGTGAAGAGCGTGCAGGATATGCTCAAGGCCCAGGGTCTGACGGCGACGCGGGTGCAATGAAGCAGCTGACTCGCTTCCTGCCGCGCCTGTTGTGGGCCGTGGTCCCGGCATTGCTGCTGGGCATGGCCATGGCTTGGCTGGAGCGCGGGAAACCTGCGCCGCTGCCGGATACGCGCGTGGCGCTATGGCAGATCGAGGACAGGACCGGGGCGGTGCGCGGCTACATGTTCGGCACCGTCCATGCACTGCCGCCTGATACGCAGTGGTTGCGGCCCGCCATTGGTGAGGCTTTGGCGCAGGCAGACCGCCTGGTGCTGGAGATCGCCGAGCCGCTGAACCAGAAGGTGGCGGGGGAGGCCCTGGCGGAACTGGCCGGGACCGAGGGCCTGCCGCCGCCCTCGCAGCGGCTTGCGCCTGCCTATCGAGCCAAGCTGGCCGAGGTCTATCGCAAGCTCGGTCTTTCCGATGCGGACT
Organism: Novosphingobium sp. GW835-FHT14H07; assembly: GCF_058793515.1. NCBI lineage: Bacteria > Pseudomonadati > Pseudomonadota > Alphaproteobacteria > Sphingomonadales > Sphingomonadaceae > Novosphingobium > Novosphingobium sp. GW835-FHT14H07. The sequence continues at coordinate 18,956 of NZ_JBXAFX010000001.1, read as the reverse complement.
TTGCCGATACCGAAAGCTGGGCAGTGGCGCTGCAGCTTGCGGCAATTGCCGGGCAGAAGGCGGGAGCCGATCCTGACAGCGGGGCAGAGCCTGCCCTGCGCAAGCTGGCAGTGGGCAAGCCGGTCGCGGGGTTCGAGACGATCCACAGCCAGTTCGGCGTGTTCGACGCCCTCCCTGCGCGCCAGCAACAGGTGCTGCTGCAGGAAGTGACGGTGGAGGCCGCGAGCGACAAGGATGAAGAGGCCGACATGGTCGCGCTCTGGCTCAAGGGCGATGACCTTGGCATAGCGCGTGAGGCGAACGAGGGGTTTCTGGCCGATGCTGGGCTGCATCAAGCGCTACTGACGGACCGGAACCGGGCTTGGGCGGATCAGCTGGACGCGATGCTGAAGCAGGGCGCGAAACCGTTCGTGGCCGTGGGCGCCGCGCATCTGGCAGGGTCCGACAGCCTGCAGCGCCTGATGATGGCGCGGGGGTGGACAATCAAGCGAGTGCCTTGAGAGCGCCCACTGATTTCTTGCATTTCCCGGCAAACCCGCTAAGGGCCGCCGCTTCCCTGTCATGGTCATCCCTGGAGGCGTGGCGGAGGAAGCGTGATTTAACTTAGCTGAAGGTACTGACACATGAGCGAGACGCTTACGCTGTCGGCCGAGACGCGCGATCGGGCAGGCAAGGGAGCCTCCCGTGCACTGCGTCGCGAAGGCCGCACCCCCGCCGTGATCTATGGCGGCAACGAAGAACCCATCGCGATCCACCTTGAAGAAAAGGCGCTGAACAAGGCGCTGGGCACCGGCCACTTCTTCAACTCGGTCGTCGAGCTCACTGTCGGTGGCCAGACCATCCGCACCCTGCCCAAGGACGTCGCCTTCCACCCGGTGACCGACCGTCCGCAGCACGCAGACTTCCTGCGCGTTTCGAAGGACTCGGTCGTCCACGTCGACGTGCCGGTGGCCTTCATCAACGAAGAGAAGTCGCCGGGCCTCAAGAAGGGCGGCATCCTCAACATCGTTCGTCATGAACTCGAGCTGATCTGCCAGCCTGACGCGATCCCCGACGACATCATCGTCGACGTTGCCGGCTACGAAGTCGGCGATTCGATCCACATCAGCGCCGTCACCCTGCCCGCAGGCGTGAAGCCCGCGATCTCGGACCGCGACTTCACCATCGCGACGATCGTGGCCCCCTCCTCGCTGAAGAGCGAAGAAGGCGACACCACCAAGGAAGGCTGATAGCCCGACTTGGCCCTGCTCAGGCAGGCGCGCTTACAAGACACCCCTTCCGCTATGTGCGGGAGGGGTTCTTTTTTTGCACCGTGTTATCTGGCAAGGCGCAGGGCCTCGCAACCAAGGACTTTCCGCACATGCAACTCTGGGTCGGCCTCGGAAATCCCGGACCGCAATATGCGCTTCACAGGCACAACGTCGGCTTCATGGCGCTCGACACGATTGCCGAGGTCCACAACTTCGGGCCAGTGCAGAAGAAGTTCCAAGGCTGGCTGCAGGAAGGCCGGATCGGCAATCAGAAGGTCCTGCTGCTCAAGCCTGCGACTTTCATGAACGAGAGTGGGCGTTCCGTCGGCGAAGCGATGCGCTTCTACAAGCTGGGCATGGACGCGCTGACGGTCTTTCATGATGAGCTCGACCTCGCGCCATTCAAGGTAAAGGTGAAGCAAGTCGGCGGTACTGCCGGCCACAATGGCCTGCGCTCGATCGATCAGCATCTTGGGGCCGATTTCCGGCGTGTCAGGCTTGGCATAGGGCATCCGGGCCACAAGGATCGTGTCACGGGCCATGTCCTGGGCGCATTCGCCAAGGCAGAGCAGGACGACCTGATCGATATGCTGGGAGCAATCGCTTCAGAGGCGGGCTGGCTTGCTTCGAAAGATGACGTTCGTTTCATGAACGATGTTGCCTTGCGGCAGAATGGCTGACGTTCTGGAAACGAACGGGAAACACTATTCGTCGCCTTGCTTTACAGCGCCCTTTGCGTCGGCGAAGGTTAACCACGTAACGCCCTGTAATTTCACAGTTGGCACCGGTTTTGCTTAGCCAGGGGCAGACTGAGATTAACCAACGGGGGTTAACATGAACATTCGCTCGATCTTCCTCGCCATGGCAGCAACTGCGGGCCTGTCAGCTGCTTCGCCAGCCAACGCAACCTGGTGGCTGACTCACAAGCACTACTGCAACTGCGGACACAGCGGCGGTTCGTCGCTCTGCGGGGGTACTACGTCTTCAGGTGGGACGACCACCACTTCGGGCGGCACCACGACCACTTCGGGTGGCACTACCACCACTTCGGGCGGCACGACAACGACGTCCGGTGGCACGACGACCACTTCGGGCGGCACGGCTGTGCCGGAGCCGGGCATGCTGGGCATGATGGCTCTCGGGCTTCTCGGCATTGGCTTCGCACGCTCACGCAAGACCAAGCCCCGCGCCTGACGCAATCCCGCTATCAGGCGCCCGTCTGCGCCTGATAGCGGGCCAGAGTGTTGCGAAACACCGCGTTCGTCGGTTCGGCCGAGCTCGCCTTGCGGAGAAGGGTGATTGCAGTCGGCAGGTCCGTTCCCGTCCGGGCGCGAACCAGACCGGCCATGTACAACGTATCAGGATCTTCGGGGCGCAGTGCGCGAGCCTTGTCGGCTGCCCTGATCGCCTCTTCGCCCTTCCCGGCATGGCTAAGCGCAAGCGCCAGTCGCTTGAGGACCTCAGGGTCATCTCCTGACTGCGCAAGTTGTGCATAGGCCTGTGCCGCAGCGCTCCAGTCTTCGCGTGCCAGGGCGGCCTGGCCTTCGGCCGCCAGTGATTGAGCCTGTCCTGCCTGAGCGGCACGCAGCCGCCCGCGCAACGGCGTTGCATCGGGCAGACCCGCGGCGTCGGCAGCCTTTACCGCCAACTCAAGCTCCCGCGGGCCAGCCAACCGGCTGGCTGCAAGGGGTTTTACCGTGCCGAAAGCGGAGAGGGAGTCCCCGGTCGCCAATTGTGCTTCAGCCAACATGATACGCGCAAACGGATTGTTCGGTGAGCGCGTGAGCGCCCTTTGGAACATGGCTCTAGCCTGCTCGGGATGTCCGGTCCGCAACATCGCCTCGGCATAGCTGAGCCCATTTGCCGACAGGGGATCAAGATCGCGCTCCTGCCTGGCCAACAACGATCGGACCTTATCCCATTCGCCCTTCATCGACGCAAATTGCACCTGCAGATCCCGAACGCGCGGATCATCTGGCGCGACCGCTGCGGCCCGCGATGTCATTGCCAAGGCATCGTCAAGCTTGCCCTGGAGATCGAAGGCATTCGCCCTTGCCAGCCATGGGTCAGGCACGCGCGGGTACTTCGCGGCCATCTGCTCAAGTACTGCATGCGCTTCGGCGAACTGCCCCCGCCTCACTGCGATATCCGCGGCAATCAGCGCAGCGTCGAATTTTCCGGCCGGAAGTCGCGACAGGGCTTCAACCTGCCTTGATGCCGCATCGAGATCCTGCGCCGCTATGAGGAACCGCGCGTAGTCGCGAAGGAGGAGCGGATCGCCTCCTGATGCTGCGCCCCGCTGCAGAGCTGCGAAGGCACCCGCTGTGTCTCCCTTGGCGGACAGCGCGGCGGCCCTGACCCGCTCTGCAGCAGGCGAGGCATCCTGCCCCAGAAGTGCCAGCGCCTGGTCCGAGTTGCCCCGCAGGACGGCCGCCTCGGCACGGATCAACGCCAATTCGGCTTGTGATCCGCCCGAGCGTTCAAGCCGGGAAGCCGTGGCGGCTGCACCATCGCCATCGCCCAACCGGAGCTGCACCGCTGCAAGCATGCGAAGAATTGCCGGATCATCACCCGCGTCGGCCAGAGCTGCAGTGAGGTCGACCTTGGCCGCGCCCAATTCCATCCCGGCAATTTCACGCTCGGCGCGAGCAACACGCTCGGCGGCATCGTCACCACAACCTGTCAGGGCAAGAAGAAGGGCTAGTGCAAGACGGGATGTCATGGGCACTGGATGCCACGTACGCCTGAATCATTGGTGAAAGCGGAGCAACTTCGTCTGCGAGCATGTCGAGAAATCTTACGACCTCAACATTATTAATCATTACAAATGGCTGAAATCCGTAATTGGCACAGGGGTTGCTTACCTAACAATTAACCGACTTTCGGTTCAGGGGAGCAGTTTCGATGACCTTCAGAAAAGTTCTCGCGGGCCTCGCTGCCAGTGCAGCAATGATGGCAGCAGCACCTGCCTTTGCCGATTCCGTCACGCTCGGCTCGGGCGATATCGGCAGCAGCTTCACGCTGAACTATGACGGCTTCTCGGGCGGAACGTCTATCGGCGGGCTGACCGGCTCGACCACGTTCAAGCTGACCGGCATTTCCGGCAATGACTACACGTTCGACTACAGCGTTTCCAACACCAGCTCCGCGCCGGTTACGGATTCGCGTATCTCAAGCTTTGCGTTCAACACCGATCCCACCATCTCGTCGGCCACGAGCACCGGTGCATTTTCGTACACCACGCTGAATTCAAACTATCCGAACGGCATTGGCACCGTGGACGTGTGCTTCAAGGATGCCCAGACCGGGAGCTGTGCAGGAGGCGGAAGCGGCGGCCTGACACTTGGCGAAACCGGCACCGGTTCGTTCACGCTGAGCTTTTCGCAGCCGGTCAGTTCGCTGACGCTCAGCGACTTCTATGTGCGCTACCAGTCGATCAGCGGCGTGCCGGGCATCAGCTCTGCCAGCGGTTCGGGCACGATCAGCAGCACTGGCGGGTCAACTGGCGGTACGCCTGTCCCGGAACCGGGCATGCTCGGGCTGTTCGGTATCGGTCTTGTCGGCCTTGCCCTGGCGCGCCGCCGTCAGACTGCGCCGCGTCGCCTGGCTCTCGCAGCCTGATCAAACCGGAAATTCGAGGAAGGGAGCCTGCACCCGTGGGCTCCCTTTTTCCTTGCGCTCAGCCCTTTTCGGCGCTGCGCAAGTGCCCTGCGATCGTCGCATTGCCGGGGGCCTTGGCGGCAGCTTCGCGCAGCAAGGTTAGGCCGCGCGACCGGTCCTTGCCGCTTTCGACGAGAAGCCAGCCAAGCGTATCAAGCACCGAAGCGTTTGTCGGGGCGGCCTTGTATGCATTCTCGGCAAATTCCAGTGCCTTGGCCTTGTTGCCAACCATTCCCTGGGCATAGGCCATGTTATTGAGAACCAGCGGGTTCTTTCCGTCAGTCACGGCAAGCAAACGCTCATAGGCGGCAATGGCATTGCCCCAGTTGGACTGCTTCATTGCCGTGTCGGCCTGAGCCAGCGTAGCCGCCAGCGCCTGCGCTGACGGGAATTTCGCCTTCTCTGCCAGCCTCGCCGCTTCGGGATCGCCCGAAGCCTCTGCAGCCTTTGCCAGAAGGCGCAGATCCTCGGCATCGGCTGTCTGGACCTCGGCGAACGGGCGCATCGTCTCGACTGCACCGCGCGCATCGCCAGCGGCGAGCTGCGCCCTGGCAAGTTCGCGGCGGAGCGTTGCACTGCCGGGGTTACGGGTAAGCAGAGGCTGGAGCTTGGCCCGAGCTTGCTCAGGCTGCTTCAACGCTACGAGTGCCTGCGCATAGAGAACCGTCGCCTCATCCTTGTCGGTCAGTTGCGCTTCGTTTGTCTGGAGGACGCTTCGAACGGTAGCCCAATCGCCACGCGCTGCGGCAGCACGCGCCTGAAGATAGGCGACCTGCCCCCCGCCCTTCACTTCTGCAAGCGATTCAAGGACCTTGTCCATCTCCTTGGTCCGTCCGAGATCGCCGAGCACGGCGGCCTTGCCGGCCAAGGCGGCCAGATTGCCAGGGTAGGACTTTGCCGCCGCATCGTATGCCAACAGGGCTTCGGCAAGGCGGCCTTCGGCGGTCGCGACTTCGGCATCGGCCAGCAGCGCATCGATCATCGCCGCGTCTGCCGCCTTCGCCCGGTCGGCCAGAATACGGGCCTGCGTTATATCACCACGCATGAGACTGAAACGCGCATAGTCGGCCAGCAAGCGCGCATCGGCCCTCCCGGCAGCACCAGCGGCAAAGGCCTTTGCGGCCCCTTCGCGATCGTCCTTGGCAAGCAGGGCAAGAGCGCGGATGCGGTGAGCCGCGGCTGACGTGTCCGTGCCCAAAGCCGAAATTGCATCTTCCGGCAGGCCACGCAGCAGCAGCGCTTCTGCCGAAAGCTGTGCGAAGTCGGCCGGTCGCCGACCTTCGGGAAGCTTCGCCAGGGATGCACCTGCGGCAATGCCGTCTCCCATGGCAAGGGCATTGCGGGCATGGAGTTCAAGCAGCGCGGGATCCTGCGGGTTGGCCTCCAGCGCAGCGGCCAGATCCACCTGAGCGGCGCGATAGTCGTGCGCAGCGAAAGCTTTGCGAGCCCGATCGGCGCGCTCCTGCGGGCTGTCGGTACAAGCCGCCAGCAGCAGCGGCAAGGTCAGGAAGGCCAGCTTCTTCATCGCAATCTCTCCACGGATGAAGCACTTAGTGCCTTCAATCCCTGAAATTTCCGTGAAGGTTTCCAAATGCTGCACGCCCGGCTAGAGGCGCGGCCAGCCAAGGAGTTTGAAGATGGGTTTTCGTTGCGGGATCGTCGGCCTTCCCAACGTCGGCAAGTCGACGCTGTTCAACGCGCTGACCGAGACACAGGCGGCGCAGGCGGCGAACTATCCGTTCTGCACGATCGAGCCGAATGTCGGCAATGTCGGCGTCCCGGACCCGCGTCTCGACACTCTCGCCAAGATCGCGGGCAGCCAGAAGATCATCCCGACCCAGCTTGGCTTCGTCGACATTGCCGGGCTCGTCCGCGGCGCGTCGAAAGGCGAAGGCCTTGGCAACCAGTTCCTCGGCAACATCCGCGAAGTTGACGCCATCGTCCATGTGCTGCGCTGCTTCGAGAACGATGACATTCAGCATGTCGACAACAAGGTCGATCCGATCTCGGACGCCGAAACGGTCGAAACGGAGCTGATGCTCTCGGACCTTGAGAGCCTGGAAAAGCGCGTGCCGGCCGCCGAGAAGAAGGCCAAGGCGGGCGACAAGGAATCGAAGGTCATTGCCTCGGTGCTTGGCCAGGCTCTGGAACTGCTTCGCGAGGGCAAGCCTGCGCGCCTGACCCAGCCGAAGGATGACGAGGAAGCGCGCGTGTTCAGGCAGGCCCAGTTGCTGACCGCGAAGCCCGTGCTTTATGTCTGCAACGTCGAGGAAGAGAGCGCAGCGGAGGGCAACGCCTTTTCGGCCCGCGTGTTCGCAAAGGCCAAGGCCGAGGGCGCCAATGCGGTGATCGTTTCGGCGGCGATCGAATCCGAACTGGTCGGCATGGATCCGGAGGAGCGTTCGGTTTTCCTTGAGGAAATGGGCCTGCATGAGACCGGCCTCGCCCGCGTGATCCGCGCCGGTTATGACCTGCTGCATCTCATCACTTTCTTCACCGTCGGCCCAAAGGAGGCGCGCGCCTGGACCGTGCATCTTGGCGCAAAGGCTCCGGAAGCGGCGGGTGAAATTCACTCCGACATGCAGCGCGGCTTCATTCGCGCCGAGACCATCGCCTATGACGATTTCGTCAGCCTCGGAGGCGAAAGCGCAGCGCGCGATGCGGGCAAGCTGCGGCAGGAAGGCAAGGAATACGTGGTGAAGGACGGCGACGTCCTCCACTTCAAGTTCAACGTCTGAGCCTCAGTTCTCGAAGGCGGCGATGATCGGACACGGTCCGGCGTCGCCTTTTGCACATTCTCGGGCAAGCTTGCGAAGCGATTGTCGCGCCGTCTCAAGGCGCGCGATCTCCTGATCGATCGCCTCCAGACGTGCTTTTGCCATCTGTCGGGCGCGCGGTCGGTCATGCCCGGCATCGAGTGCGAGCAATTCGGCGATTTCCGAAAGAGTGAAGCCGGCGCCTTGGGCGCTGCGCACAAAGCGCAGACGCCGCAAATCATCGGGGCCATAGTGCCTGCGCCCCTCCCTTCCGCTGCGGGCTGGCCGGGGATCATCCAACAGGCCTTTGCGTTGATAGAAGCGCACCGTCTCGACCCCGACGGCTGCGCTTCTGGCGAGTTCGGAAATCGTCATCGCCATATCGCTTGACTCCGTACCATGGTACGCAAGTTATAGGCAGCTTCATGACAAAAGCATACACCCCGAATCGAACCGCCGTGCTGCATCGCATGGTCATGCCAACGCACATCTGTCCTTACGGCGTGAAGGTGAAACATCTTCTCGAACGCCAAGGCTATGAGGTCGAAGACCACTGGCTCCGCACCCGAGAAGAGACCGATGCCTTCAAGCAGGCTCATGACGTCAAGACTACGCCGCAAGTGTTCATCAACGGACAACGCATTGGCGGGCATGACGATACGCGGCGCTTCCTTGGCCTGAAAGTCGCCGATCCTGATGCCACGAGCTACGTTCCTGTTCTGGCCGTTTTCGCGATCGCCGGAGCGCTGGCGCTCGCGATAAGCTTTGCGACGTTTGGCACGCCGTTCACTGGAAGGGCGATCGAATGGTTCATCGCCTTCGCCATGGCGCTTCTGGCCATGCTCAAGCTGCAGGACGTCGACCGGTTTGCGACCATGTTCCTTGGCTACGACCTGCTCGCGAGGCGCTGGGTTCCCTATGCCTATCTCTATCCATTCGGCGAGGCCTTGGCCGGCGTGTTGATGGCAGCGAGGGCACTGCCTTGGCTATCCATCCCGATTGCCCTGTTCATCGGCACCATCGGCGGCATCTCGGTCTTCTACGCAGTCTATGTCCAGAAGCGCGAGCTCAAGTGTGCCTGCGTGGGTGGATCGGGGCGCGTCCCGCTCGGTTTTGTGTCACTCACCGAGAATGTCGTCATGGTCGGCATGGCCCTGTGGATGCTTTTCATGCCGACAATGAACTGACCGGCCCGGCACCGGTTGGCCTCCGGCGCGTTCCATGCCCGAACTGGAAAGAGGAACGCGCTGGTGGTCGACAAGTCGGAGAAAGTGGTGTGGCTGGCGCGAGTGGGATTTGCCGCACGCGGCCTTGTCTATGTCCTGCTTGGATACCTTGCCCTGACTGCGGGAAAGTCTGACATTGACGATGGTGCCGGCGACATCTTCCGCGTCCTGAATGCCATTCCGGGTGGACCGGTGGTCCTTTATGTCGCATCCGCAGGTCTGGTCGGTTACGCACTCTATCGCCTTTCCGCAGCCCTGTTCGATATCGAACGCAAGGGCACATCCTGGAAGGGGCGCGCATCGAGAGTGGGTTATCTCGCCAGCGCCATGATCCATCTGGGCCTTGCCTGGACAGCCGCACGGATAGCCAGCGGCGCCCGTGGTGCAGGTGAAGATTCGTCCGCCGAGATGGCTAGTGGTGTGCTTGATTTCCCCTTTGGCAGCACTCTTCTGGGGATTATTGGCGTAGCTATCCTGATTGCAGCAATATTCCAGGCACGCAGCGCCGTTACGGCGGGCTTCATGCGCCATATTTCTTCGCGAGCGCCTCGCTTCACGTGCTGGATCGGCCGTGCCGGCCATGCTGCACGGGCTGTGGTGATGGCCCTGATCGGGTGGTCACTGCTCCGCACCGCATGGTTCGGCGAGAGCGAAGAGGTCGTCTCGCTGGGCAAAGCCATCAACAATTTGCGAGACATGGAGACTGGCTTCCAGTTCGTGGCAGCAGGGCTTCTGCTCTTCGGCGTGTTCAGCATCATCACTGCGCGGTACCGGATCATTCCGGACCCTACCCCGCCAGCCAAGGGTTTGCGGGCAATCAGCATTTAATCGCGCGATTGACTTTATGGCTAGACGCAGCGAACCTGACCGAATGATGTACTTCGAAGATATCGAGCCTGGCGCGATCCAGCGGTTCGGAAGCTATGCCGTCAGCCGAGAGGAAGTGATCGATTTTGCGTCAAAGTACGACCCGCAACCGTTCCACCTGAGCGACGAGGCGGCGGCGCAGACCCATTTCGGTCGGCTGTCTGCCAGCGGCTGGCATACTTGCGCGATGACCATGGCGATGCTGGTGGAGAATTTGAAGGAACGAAAGCAGGCTGGGCTCGGGTCACCCGGGCTTGACGAGATACGCTGGTTGAAGCCCGTCTATCCAGGTGACACGCTTTCGGTCGAAACGGAGATTGTCGACAAGAAGCGAAGCGCGTCACGTCCGGAGATGGGGAGCTTCCGCTCGAACGTGCGCGTCTATAATCAGGACAGCGTGGTCGTGATGACCATGAAATCCATCGGACTGATCCGCGTACGGGACCAGAAGGCTGCTACCTGACGGGTCAGATCGCCTTGCATTGAACGTCACCAGTCGCTTCATAGACCGGGCGCTCGAACGCGTCGGTCACGATCATCCTGCCCTTGAACTGTTCGGTCGTGCCTACGGGTGTGACCGGGCCGTCAGCCGTCAATGTGACCGCATTTTCCTTGCCGGTATAACGCGAAAAGCTGCCCTTCGGCATCCTTGCAGAACCCGCATCAGGCGCAAGAACCTGGATGTGGTCGCCATATTTGATAACTCCGCGCTTGTCCTGCGCCAACAGGACTGCGCCAAGGCCGCCGCCTTCGGCGACGAATGCACAGCCGGTGCCGTGGAGCTTGTTCTGGCTGATATCCGGGTAGAGGATCGGCTGCAGCGCCAATGGCTTGACCGGTGGCTTGCCGTCCTGCGCTGCCTCCACTGCGGCGACAGCTTCGGCGTCGGTTGGCTCCTTGTCTGAACAAGAGGAAAGTCCGAGAACCATGGCGGACAACACGGCAATCTGCGCCTTGGCGTGCAGCATCACTTTCTCCCGAACAGCTTTTCTATGTCGGCATGGGCCAGCTTGACCCACGTTGGACGGCCATGGTTGCACTGCCCCGAGCGGGGTGTCACTTCCATTTCGCGCAAGAGGGCATTCATCTCCACGACGGACAATGTCCGCCCTGCCCGCACCGAACCGTGGCAGGCCATCGTCGCCAGGACGAGATCGAGCTTTTCTCCCAGGAGCAAGGCATCGCCATGGTGCGCTAGGTCATCTGCCACATCCGCCACGAGTTGTGCCGGATCCCCCTTGGCCAAGGCCGCAGGGACGGATCGTACCAGCATCGCGCCAGGCCCGAAGCGCTCCAGCGCGAGACCGAACTCGGCAAGCTTGGGCGACGCTTCTTCCAGCCGGTCACACGCGACTTCTTCAAGCTCGACAACTTCCGGGATCAGCAACGCCTGAGCGGGCGCAGTGCCCTGCCCTGCCCCGGCAGCACGCAGCCGTTCGAGGACGAGACGTTCATGCGCCGCATGCTGATCGACAATCACGAGACCGTCTTCCGCTTCTGCAACGATATAGGTGTTGGAGATCTGTCCACGGGCAACGCCAAGGGGATGCCGTGCAGATTCAGTGACCGGTTCGACGGCGACTTCGGCTCGCGCCTGAGGCGGCGCCAGCACGGATTGCTCGTAGCCACGCCACGCTTGCCCAGCCTCGCTCACGCGCGGCTCGGGGCGCCATTGCTGCGAGAACATGCTTCCCTGCGCACCGGGCGAGGGTGACGGCACGATCGGCTCTGCCTGCCAAGCCGCCATTGCGCTTGCCGAAGGAGCTTGCGCACTGCGCTGATCGCCTGTGGACAGCGCATGGCGCAGGCCAGAGACAACCATGCCGCGCACGAGGGCCGGATCGCGGAAACGGACTTCGGACTTGGCGGGATGGACATTGACGTCAACTTCGCTCGCCGGGACCTGCAGGAACAGGGCAAGGACTGCATGGCGATCGCGTGCCAGCATATCGGCATAGGCACCACGCACCGCACCGATCAGCAGGCGATCCTTCACAGGGCGCCCATTCACGAAGAGATATTGGTGATCGGCAACGCCGCGATTGTAGGTTGGCAATCCGGCTATCCCGGTGAGGTGATAATCACCCCGGTAGAGGTCCACCTCGACGGAATTTCCGGCCAGTTCACGGGCAACGAGCTGAGCGACCCGCGCCTCGAGCGTGTCTCCGGCCTGCACATGAAGCGCGCGGCGGCCATCATGTTCCAGGGTGAAGCCTATGTCAGGCCGGGCCATGGCGAGGCGGCGAACGACGTCGGAAGCGGCCGCCCATTCCGAACGCGGGCTGCGCAGGAACTTGCGGCGCGCGGGGATCTTCTCGAACAGTTGTTCCACCCGGACGCGCGTCCCCGGGGGAAGCGCAGCAGGTCCTTCTGACACGAGAACACCGTTATCGACCACGCGCTTCCAGCCATCGGCGGTGCCTTGCGGTCGGGATTCGATGGTGATGCGAGCGACGGAGGCGATTGATGGCAGGGCTTCTCCACGGAAGCCGAGGGTTTCGACCATCTCGATCGCCTCGTCTGGGAGCTTGGACGTGGCATGACGTTCGAGCGCGAGCTCGATCTCGTCGGGCCGCATGCCGCACCCGTCGTCCGACACCTCGATCATCGCCAGCCCACCTTCGGACAGGCGCACGTGTAGGTGGCTTGCGCCGGCGTCGATGGCGTTTTCAACCAACTCCTTGAGCGCGCTTGCAGGGCGCTCGACCACCTCTCCGGCGGCGATGCGGTTGATGAGCGTTTCGGGAAGGCGGCGGATGACTCGCATGGTCCTGACACGACTAGCGCCGAAGCCGATTTATTTCGAGACAAGTGGTGAAGTTATCCGTCCAATCCCGCACAAACCCATGGGCTTTGCGCCAAGCGCCTGCTAGGAAGCCGCCTTCCCGGGCGCACTTTCTGGAGGGGTCTGGCGCGTGCCCGTGCGCCAAACCGCAGATTATCACGGATTCTTAGATGGCTTCGATCTTTTCCCGATTCTTCAAGTTCGGTTCCCAGAACATCGCGATCGACCTCGGCACGGCCAACACGCTGGTTTATGTGCAGGATCGCGGCATCGTTCTGAACGAACCTTCCGTCGTCGCCATCGAGACGATCAACGGGATCAAGCGGGTCAAGGCCGTGGGCGACGATGCCAAGATGATGATGGGCAAGACACCTGACAACATCGAGGCGATCCGCCCGCTTCGCGACGGCGTGATTGCCGATATCGAAGTGGCCGAGGAAATGATCAAGCACTTCATCCGCAAGGTTCACGGATCGAAGAGCCTCCTGCGCTATCCCGAAATCGTAATCTGCGTGCCCTCGGGTTCCACCAGCGTCGAGCGCCGCGCCATTCGCGACGCGGCCAGCAATGCGGGCGCCAGCCAGGTCTACCTCATTCTTGAACCGATGGCTGCGGCGATCGGCGCCGACATGCCGGTCACCGAACCGGTCGGTTCAATGGTGGTCGACATCGGTGGCGGTACGACCGAGGTTGCCGTCCTTTCGCTGCGCGGCCTTGCCTACACCACCTCGGTGCGCGTGGGTGGTGACAAGATGGACGAAGCGATCGTCTCCTATGTCCGCCGTCATCATAACCTGCTGATCGGTGAAGCCACGGCGGAGCGTATCAAGAAGGACTACGGTATTGCCACGGCCCCGGCCGACGGCATCGGCGAGACGATCCACATCAAGGGACGTGACCTGGTCAACGGGGTGCCGAAGGAAATCACGATCACGCAAGCAAACATTGCTGAAGCCCTGTCCGAACCGATCGGCGCGATCGTTGAAGGCGTACGCATCGCGCTTGAAAACACGGCGCCTGAACTTGCTGCCGACATTGTCGACCAGGGCATCGTGCTGACCGGTGGTGGCGCGCTGATCCGCGGTCTCGACGAGCATCTGCGCGAGGAAACCGGCCTGCCTGTCAGCGTCGCCGAAGATCCGCTGTCGTGCGTGGCGCTCGGCACTGGTCGCGCCATGGAAGACCAAATTTACCGCGGCGTGCTGATGACCGCCTGAGGCATTTCGAGTATTGCTGAGGCACACGGGTTGCATCGCGGCGCGGTTCCATGCGTCGGATTGAAGGGGTTGAACGGATGGCGCGGTCGCAGGACCGGCGCCCGGGCTATTCGCGCAGGGCGCAGTACGGAATCTTCACCGGCTACGTTGTCGCCATTCTGGGCGTCGTGGCCGGTGTTGCCGTGCTCATCACTTCGCTCGTAAATCCGGATGCATTCTCTTTTGCGCGAAGCGCGGCTGCCGAAGTCGCCCGACCGGTCGGACGGGCCGGCGCGACCGGGCGGACTACCGGCCAAGGCGTGTTCGCTGCGATCGGAGCCTACTTCAATGCCGGCCGCCAGAATGCCGAGCTTCGCCGGGAGGTAGAGGCGGCACGTGCCAACGCGGTGTCGATGCAATCGCTGCAGAATGAGAACCGCAGGCTCAAGGCCCTGCTCGGTATCGTAGATCTGCAACGCAAGCCGATCGCCACTGTGCGACTGATCGGATCGACCGCTGCCAGTACGCGGCGCTATGCGATCATCGATGCCGGAACATCGAGCGGTGTCCGGCCAGGACTTCCCGTGCGGGCGGCGTCGGGCCTGATCGGCCGCGTTGTGGAAGCAGGTCCGGGCACGGCACGCGTGCTGCTCGTCACAGATCCCGAGAACGTCGTTCCCGTAAAGCGGGCCCGCGATGGGTTGACGGCGTTTGTCCAAGGGGCCTCCAACGGGCGCATAGACATCCGCCTGATCAACCAAGGCATCAATCCGGTAAAGGCTGGCGATGTGTTCGTAACGTCAGGATCAGGCGGGCTCTATCCGCCCGGCATCCCCGTGGCGGTGGCAACTGACCCGCATCGCGACGGCGCCATCGGCCATCTCGCCGCAGATCCCGCGGACAACGAATTCGTCATCGTCGAGCCCGCCTACAGCGCGGCAGCTCGTACAGAGATGGAGGCAATCGAGGAACGTGGCGCCAAAACCGCCGCAGGGGAGCCGTAATGCTCGGCCCGCTGCGCGGAACGCCGGAAGAGATCGCGCGAAAGCGGATCAATCGCGAGCCTTGGCCAGTCCTTGCAATCGGTCTTCCATGGGCCACGATCATGCTGGCATCGATGGCGAGTTTCTCACCGGTGATAGCCTCTGCCCCGGTGATGCCGCCATTCGCCTACATGATGCTGCTTGCCTGGCGCATGATGCGCCCCGGCATGTTGCCGCTATGGGCCGGCCTGCCGCTGGGACTGTTCGATGATCTTTACTCGGGCATGCCGTTCGGATCGGGCATCGTTCTGTGGTCTGCGACGATGCTCATCATGGAACTGATCGACGAAAAGTTCCTGTGGCGGGGCTTCGTTCAGGACTGGCTGGCAGCCAGCACGCTGATTGCTGCCTATCTTTTCCTCACATCCACACTGGCGGGGCTCGCGGTGGCTTATCCCCTACCCACGGTGATCGTGCCGCAGTTGCTGATTTCGGTTGTGCTCTATCCGGTCAATACGCGACTGGTGGCTCTGCTCGACCGTATCCGCCTGCTTCCGCTGAAGAGGATCTGACCATGCGGCAAAGGCTGCCGGTCACCTCGGCGATCCTGACCAATCGGTTCGAGAGACGCAGCTTCGTGCTGGGTGCGCTTCAGGGCGGCGTGGGCCTGCTTTTAGCAACGCGGCTTGGCTATCTTGCCGTAGCGCAGAACGAGAAGTACCAGGCCGCATCCGAGAGCAACCGCGTGAACCTCACGCTCATTCCACCGCGCCGGGGTTGGGTGCTGGATCGATTTGGCAAGGCGCTTGCCGCAAATCGCGCTGATTTTCGCGTCGATCTTATTCCTGACCGGGTCGACGATCCGGACAGGACAATGGCCACCTTGGCAGGCTTGCTGTCACTTGCCCCCGACAAGGTGCGCGATATCCGCGACAAGCTCGACAAGGCACGGGGGTTTCAGCCCGTTGAAGTCGCCTCGAGTCTGGACTGGGACAAGTTCGCAGCGATTTCGGTCCGTCTGCCGGAACTGCCCGGCGTCATCCCGCAACGAGGCTATTCTCGGTACTATCCAGCCGGCGCGTCGGTAGGACATCTTGTGGGCTATGTGGGTGCGGCATCAGCCGAAGACTACGAGAAGGAGCGCAATCCACTCCTGATCACCCCCGGCTTCAAGATCGGCAAGGACGGGCTGGAGAAGCACTTCGAGGCTCGGCTGCGCGGGGTGCCCGGAGCCCGCCGTGTCGAAGCGACCGCCTCTGGGCGTATCGTTCGCGATCTCGGCACTCGCGAAGACGTGCCGGGCAAACCGATTGCCCTGACGATCAACGCGGGGCTTCAGGACTATGCTGCCCGGCGCATCGGGCTGGAATCAGGCTCCGTCGTGGTCATGGACTGCGAGACCGGCGACATTCTTGCCATGGCATCGATGCCGAGCTTCGATCCCAACAGCTTCTCCGACGGCATTGGCCGTGTCGAGTGGAAGATGCTGTCCGAGGATGACCACGTGCCGCTGCGCAACAAGGTGCTACGAGGATTGTATCCGCCGGGATCGACCGTCAAGCCGATGGTGGCACTATCGTTCCTTGAGGCCGGGCTCGATCCCAATGCGAGCGTTGGGTGCGGTGGCGGCCTGCGTGTTGGCAATCGCGTGTTCCACTGCTGGAACCGGCGCGGCCACGGCACGGTCGACATGGCCAAGGGAATTTACCAGTCCTGCGACGTGTATTTCTACCATTTCGCGCAGCAGATCGGGATGGACAAGATCGCTGCGATGGCGCGCAGGCTGGGGCTTGGGCAGGAATTCCCGATGCCCTACCCCGGCCAATCCTATGGCACGGTTCCCGATCCGGCGTGGAAGCTTCGCAAATACAAGAAGGAGTGGGCCCTTTACGACACCGTGAACGCAACGATTGGCCAAGGGTACATGCTGGTCAATCCGCTTCAGCAGGCTGTCATGGCTTCGCGCATCGCATCAGGGCGTGAAGTCATGCCGCGACTGCTGCTGGATCGTAATGCTCCGCCTGTGAAGTCGATGGGTTTCTCGCAGGAACACCTTGATTACATTCATGCGGCCATGAGCGAGGTGGTCAATGGCCGTGGCACGGCCGGCAGGGCACGGTTGCCGGTGGACAACGTGCTGCTTGCCGGCAAGACCGGTACCGCGCAAGTGGTCGGTCTCAACATTGCCAACGGCAAGAGCGGGGCCTGGAAGTACCGCGACCATGGGCACTTCATCTGCTTCGCACCGTTCGACAAGCCGAAATACGCTTGCGCGGTGGTGATCGAACACGGCGGCGGTTCGGCAGCCGCCTATCCGATCGCGCGCGATGTCATGACCTACATCTTTGCTCCGGACAAAGCTATGGCTGTGCTCGAGGAGTTCGAGAAGCAGTGGGGCGGCAACGTGCAGCAGCGCATGTCTTCACGATACAACGCTTTTGCCGCCAAGTATGGGGAGACCGCCCCGAAGACCGTGCCGGACGACGAATCGTTGACCGAACGGGTAGAGGATGGCCGGAAGACAGCGGAAGAACCAGCAACCGCACAAACTGACGCTGCGGCGCCCCGGCCTGAACCTGAACAACCGCCGCCCGTTGTCGTCCTGCAACCGACTGCGCCGAATACTGCGCCTTCCGTATCCGCGGGTGTGCAATAATGCCGCGCGCCTACGTACCGGCGGCGATAGCCAGACAGCCTTGGAGCGTCCTGCTTCCTCTTATCGCGCTGGTTGCCTTTGGTGCGGCGGTGCTGGATTCGGCTGCGGGTGGGCGCTTCGAAATCTGGTCGATGTCGCATTTGCTGCGCTTTGCGGTTTTCCTGGTGATGGCGATGGTCATTGCCCGTCTGCCACAGGAATTGTTCAGGCGCATGGCCATGCCGGTTTACGTGGTTCTATGTCTGCTGCTGGTCCTCGTCGAGTTGATCGGCGGCGTCGGTGGTGGCAGTCAGCGCTGGTTGAACCTCGGCTTTATGACGCTGCAACCTTCGGAACTGATGAAGCCCGGCATCGTGCTCGTGCTGGCGTGGTTCTACTCCGTACTTCCCATCGGCGAGACCCAGGGCTGGCGTGGACTCGTGCCCGCAGTCATACTGCTTGCCGTTCCGGCAGGTCTGGTCATGCTGCAGCCCGATCTGGGCACGGGCCTTGCGATCAGTTTCGGCGCGGTGATGGTGATGTTTCTTGCAGGCCTGCCGTTGCGTTGGTTTCTTGGCGCGGGTGCCGCTGGCCTGATCGCTGCGCCCCTCGCCTTCTTTTTTCTGCTGCACGATTATCAACGTAATCGCGTGCTGGTGTTCCTCGATCCGGAAAGCGACCCGCTTGGCACCGGATACCACATCACGCAGTCGAAAATCGCAATCGGTTCGGGCGGGATCATTGGCAAGGGGTTCGGCAACGGATCGCAGAGCCACCTGAACTATCTGCCCGAAGCGCACACGGATTTCGTGTTTGCCACGATGGCAGAAGAGTGGGGCATGGTGGGCGGCCTCTTCGTGCTGATCGTGTTTGGCCTGATCTTCCGCTGGGGCCTGAAGGTCGCCAACCGGGCACCGGATCGATTTTCGCGCCTGCTGGCAGCGGGCATGACCATGACGATCTTCTTCTACATGTGTATCAACCTGATGATGGTCATGGGCCTCGCACCGGTGGTCGGTATTCCCTTGCCCTGGATGAGCCATGGCGGGTCCTCCATGATGACAAACATGATCTGCATCGGATCGATCATGGCCGTGGAGCGCTGGAGCCGGTCAGGCCAACGAAGCCTGTCCTGAAAAACGCAAATTTGGGGCTTGGCAGGGCCGATAAAATCGCTATTGGGGCGGCTCCCGAACGGGAATGCCTGATGGCATGGACGCATAGCTCAGTTGGTAGAGCAGCTGACTCTTAATCAGCGGGTCCTAGGTTCGAGCCCTAGTGCGTCCACCACCATCGCCTTCCCCTCGCCGCCACCAAGCGGCCCCTTGCCGGGTACGGACGCATAGCTCAGTTGGTAGAGCAGCTGACTCTTAATCAGCGGGTCCTTGGTTCGAGCCCAAGTGCGTCCACCATTTTTCCTCTATATATCAAAGCCTTGAACCGCTTCTTCAGAAGTGGCTCAAGCTGTTCTCCATCGCTAGGTAGCTTTCTAGGTAGCAGGCAAGATTGTCGCATTTTCTGAGAACCTGATCCGAAAGTTGTTGAGCAATACCAGCATGTTGTGATTCACGCCTCTTTGCGAAGAGATGGAGTGAATG